>CAYPYA010000031.1:0-4873 GCA_964414775.1 uncultured Ruminococcus sp.
CAATCCCGACGGCGTTCGGCTTTCGGGCGGCGAAACGCAGAAGCTGCTGCTGGCGCGGGCGCTGTACCGTCAGGCGCCGATCCTGATCCTGGACGAACCGACCGCCGCTCTCGACCCGATCGCGGAGGATGAAATGTACCGCAAGTACACCGAAACGACCAAGAACTGCACCTCGGTCTTCATTTCGCACCGCCTTGCATCCACCCGCTTCTGCGACCGCATCTATCTGCTGGACGGAGCGACGCTCGCGGAATGCGGAACGCATGAGCAGCTGATGAAGCAGGGCGGTAAGTACAAGGAGCTGTTCGACGTGCAAAGTCAATACTACCAATAAACGAAGGGAGCAAAATATCAGAGCCATGAAACAAAAAAACGAAAAACAAAAGCGCTCCCTCTCCGAACATCTGCATATGATCGTGCGCGGCTACAAAATGCTGTTTTCCCTGTCGAAAGCATGCATGGTCTGGCGCACCCTCAACTGTATCGTACAGCAGCTCTCCCCGTATGTAGCGCTGTACATGAGCTCGCTCATCATCAACGAGCTGTTGCGCGGCGCGGCGTTTGAACGGCTGATCACGCTTGCCGCCGTCACCGTTCTGTCTCAATTTGCGATCGCAATGCTGGTACACGTGATCAACCGATTTGCCGAGAAGTACGATGCGATCATATGGCAGTATGCAGAGCTGTGGTATCAGGAGCAGCAGAACCGCATGAAGTACGAATACCTTGACGACGCGGACATCACCATGCTGCGTACCCGTATTCAGAACGCGTCCAATTACGGCGGAAACGGATTCCTCCGGCTTTACTGGAGCTGGTGGAACTTCGTCAGCGGCGTGATCAACGTTCTCCTGTCCGTCTCGCTCTCCCTGTCGCTGTTTATCACGTTTTCCGCACAACCGCAAAGCGGCTTCTTCGCGTTCATCAACAGTCCGTGGTCCGGACTTTGCCTGCTGGCTGTGATCGCGCTGAACATCTATGTATCCGTTTTGACGACCATGCGCAGCGCAGACTATTGGACCCGCCGCCAAAACGAGCTCTCCAAACGGTTTATGCGTTCAAACGGTTATTGGAACATCAGCTGGGGAATGGATTCGCTCATCTTCAATCTGCGTTCCCTGGCGCTTCCCTACGTACAGAAAACCGTGGACCCGCCGTACCGGAACGAAACGGAAATGACTGCTTTCCGTCGGTACCAGCTTCCCAGAGTGTCCATGCTCGCGCTCATGGACGCTTTGCTGTTCCTGTTCGTAGGCGCGAAAGCTTACATCGGCGTGATCGGCATCGGCAGTCTGCTGTTGTACCGCGGAACGGTCGAACGGTTTACAAACGCCTGCCGAGACATCAGCGAAAGCTTCGTGTGCCTGTTCAAGAACAACGACTATATGCAGGACGTCTTCGACTTTTTCGATCTGCCGCAGGAATGCGCCAAAGGCGACGTCCCGCTTTCCAAGGACGAGCCGCTGACGGTGGAGTTCCGCAACGTGACGTTCCGCTATCCGAAAACGGACGTATACGCGCTGAAAAACGTTTCCTGCACCTTCCGTGCGGGTGACAAGATCGCCATGGTCGGTCGAAACGGAAGCGGAAAGACAACGCTGATCAAATTGCTCTGCCGCTTATACGAGCCGACGGAGGGAGAGATCCTCTTAGGCGGCAAGCCCATTTCCGCATACAAATACGAGGAGTACATCGACGCCATGTCGGTGGTCTTTCAGGATTTCTGCATGTTCGCGTTCACCGTCGCGGAGAACGTCGCCGCGAGCGACACGTACGACCGCGAAAAAGTGACCGCTTGCTTGGAAAAGGTGGGGCTGGGCGAATGGCTGCGCGGGCTGAAGGACGGGATCGACACATGGATCACGCGGTATTACACCAACGACGGCGTGGACCTGTCCGGCGGCGAAGCGCAGAAGCTCGCCATCGCGCGTGCGCTCTACAAGGACGCGCCGCTGGTGATTTTAGATGAGCCGACCGCGTCGCTGGACCCGATCGCGGAATCGGAAATTTACGCGCATTTCGACACCATGGTGTCCGGCAAGACCGCCATTTACATCAGCCACCGCCTGTCCTCCTGCCGCTTCTGCGACAAGATCGCCGTGTTCGACAACGGCTGTCTGGTGCAGTTCGGCTCGCATGAGGAATTGCTTTCGGACGAAACGGGCAAATACCACGAGCTTTGGCACGCGCAGGAGAAGTACTACGTTGAGTGAAAGACGATATAACAAAACCAAGCCTTTCGGCTTGGTTTTGTTTGTATCTGCGTTAAAAATAGCTGACCTTGACGCGCTTGCCCATTTGCCGCAGGCACTCCGAAAGCTCCTCGACCAAATTCATTTTGATGTTGAACCGGATCGGCAGTTCGGGATTCTGATGCGCGGGATTGACGGCTCTGCCGACAAAGAAATTGATATCCGTCGCTTCCTCAAACAGCAACCGTGCAATCATGGACGCGCCGTCCCGCCGAAAGCCCCACTGCTCGTAGTTTTCGTTGCCCGCGAGATAATCCCGCGCGTATTCCAGCACCTGATTGACCGTGATGATGCCCTCCGTCACCAGATCGACGCCCTCGATCTCCGCCATGGGCGGCAGGTTCGTATTCTCCGTCTGCCGAACGGTTTTGATCGGCTTGTTCAGATAGTTCGCCGCGATGGACGAGGTAGTGCCGCCGCAGACGATATGCTTGCCCGCCTTGGAGAAGAACAGCGACATCATGCGGTCGCAGTCGTCCCGATTGGACGGCGGTCCGAACAAAAGATTCATTGCCGCCCGCTTGCGCACACGCACCACGCACGCGGTCGCGTCGTCGCTCGGCTCGCCGCCGTAAAGCTTGAAGCATTCGTCCACGAGAATGGTAGACAGCGTTTTTGCGGTATACCCCACCGGCGCAAGCGTTTCCACGAATTCGGCAATATCCTCCCGTTTCCAGCCGAGATTGTAATCGATCCCCGCGCCCGCGTGCGGACAGCCGTCGCTCATGGCGACGAAAATATCCTCCTCGCACAGCTTCAGCACGGACTGATAGATGGTCTTTCCGCCGATGTGCAGTTCGGTTTTCGGGTAATCGGTGTTCTTTTCCCCGCGGATCAGGATGACGTGCGGATTGTCGTACTGGATCAGCTCCATCGTATCGCTATTGATCACATGCATGATGGTAAACGTCGAATAGGCGACGCCGCGCTCCGAGCAAACCGGAAGTGTCGCCGCGATCGTGGACACGCATTCCTCCAGCGGCAGACCGGAAGCCATCATGGTGGAGATGATCCTGGAGGTCAGCGTAGACAGAATGCTTGCCTTCACGCCGCTTCCGAGCCCGTCCGCCAGAACGATCACGCTTGAAAAGTCGCCTTGCGGAACGACGTCCACATGATCGCCGCAAAGCTGTTCTCCGTGATGATTGACGCTTTTGTACCCAATGTCCACACACAGATCATTCATCGGAAATCGACTCCTTCAGCTTATATAAAGCGATCTTGGTTTCCGCGGCGGTCTCTCCCAGCAAGGACGCGATCTCCTGCACGATGCGCATCTGCTTATCGACCACCTTGTCCGCGACCTCGATGGTCTGACTGCTGATGCTTTCCTTTTTCTCGCGCTCGGTCTCTTCATCCGTCACGTCCCGCATGATGCACACCAGCATGCGGCTTTCCCGATCGAACACCACCGTCTGCTCCACGTAACGCTTGTATTCGGCAAGATACACCCGTTGATTGCTGACGCTCCGTCCGCTTTGCAGCACCTGTGCGAACACGCTCGGATCCAGAATGCGAATGACCTGCTCCCCCAGCACGTCGGAAGCGGAACGGATATTCATGATCCGTCTCGCCGCGTCGTTGATCTGCTGGACCTCTAAATTTTCGTTCAGCACGATCAGCCCGTTCGGCGTATTCTTCACGATCGTATCCGAAAAGCTCTCCGCTTTGTCCTTCAAAAACGGCAGGCACATGGAAATTTCCGCTTTGCCCTGATACACGGCAATCGCCTTTTCGCGGCAGGAATTGTATCCGCAGGTTCCGCAGTTCAGTTCCTGTTCGGGCTTGAATTTGCCCATCTGGCGGAGAATATCCTGTATTTCCGGCTCCGTCGGCATCTGCGAACGCCGCTCGATCAGCTCGAAATGCTTTTTCAGCGACAAAAGGTCGGGCTGTTCGACCGGGAAATCCTTCTCGCCGGCGAACTTCGCCACCGCCAAATAGTCCTTCGCCGGGCTGCGGTGGTACTTTTCCATGACCGGACCGCCCACACAGCTCCCGACACAAGCGGACAGCTCCAAAAAGCAATGATGGATGTTCCCGTTTTCGATATCCCGCAAGGCGGCGATGCAGTTTTCCGTTCCGTCCAACGCCAAATATGTATAGCCGGGCGCGTCCTGCACCATGGTCTTGAGAATGCCGCCGGTCGTCGGGAAGAAGCGCGCGCGGCTTTCCTCGTTGGGGATCACCTGCTTTTTCAGCTCGATCTTCGCTTCCTGCAGCCATTCCGTCAGTTCTTCAAAGGTCAGCACCGCGTCCGTGATGCCCTCGTAATGCTCCGCCTCGTCCTTTTTTGCGACGCACGGACCGATGAACACGGTTTTGGCGTTCGGGATGCGTTTCTTGATGTCCTTGCAGTGCGCCTGCATCGGGGACAGCACGTCGGCAAGATAGGGCAGCAAATGCGGGAAATACTTTTGGATCAGCAGATTGACCGAGTGACAGCAGGAAGAAATCAGGACGTCCGGCTTTTCCTCCTTCAGCATCCGTTCGTATTCCCTTTTGACGATCGTCGCGCCGACGGCGGTTTCCTCCACGTCGTAAAAGCCGAGCTGACGCAATGCCTCCCGCATGGCTTCGATGCCGACCCCGTCATAATTGGCGACAAACGACGGCGCAAG
>CAYPYA010000032.1:0-5279 GCA_964414775.1 uncultured Ruminococcus sp.
AGTGGTTTCTTTTCCATGTGTTTGAAGCATCCTTTCGTTTTTGATGTACTCCCATGTGTCCATGATACCACAGTGTGATCGGATTTGCAAGATTTTTGGCGAAAAAAGCATCCGTTTCCGGATGCTTTTTTTGAACGCTTTGTGATGCTTTACGCTTTGCCGTTGCAGCCGAGCACGTCGACCAGCTTGTGGCGAACCAATTCCTTGATGTTGGCTCTTGCCGGCTTGAGATATTCTCTCGGGTCGAATTTGTCGGGATGCTCGTTGAAGAACTTGCGGATCGTGCCGGTCATGGCAAGACGCAGGTCAGAGTCGATGTTGATCTTGCAGACCGCGCTGCGAGCCGCCTCACGGAGCTGATCCTCCGGAACGCCGATCGCGCCGGGCATCGCACCGCCGTTCTCGTTGATCATCTGTACATAGTTCTGCGGAACGGAGGAGGAGCCGTGCAGGACGATCGGGAAGCCGGGCAGACGCTTTTCGCATTCGTGCAGCACGTCAAAGCGCAGCTGCGGCTTCGTGCCGGGCTTGAATTTGTATGCGCCGTGGGACGTACCGATGGCGATCGCCAACGAGTCGCATCCGGTCTTGGAAACGAATTCCTCGACTTCTTCGGGTCTGGTGTAGGAAGCAGAGCCGTCCGCGACCTTCACCTCGTCCTCGATGCCGGCGAGCGTTCCCAATTCCGCTTCGACCACAACGCCGTGCGCATGCGCGTATTCCACGACCTTGCGGGTGATCTCAATGTTTTCCGCAAACGGCTTGGAGGACGCGTCGATCATGACCGACGTGAAACCGCCGTCGATGCAGGCCTTGCAGGTTTCAAAATCGGGGCCGTGATCCAGATGCAGAACGATCGGGATCTCCGGGCATTCGATGACGGCGGCTTCGACCAACTTCACCAGATAGGTGTGGTTCGCATAGGCGCGCGCACCCTTGGATACCTGCAAAATGACGGGAGCCTTCTCCTCGGCGCAGGCCTCGGTGATCCCCTGTACGATTTCCATGTTGTTGACGTTGAAAGCACCGATGGCGTACCCGCCGTTGTATGCTTTTTTGAACATCTCGGTAGAAGTGACAAGTGGCATGATGATTTCTCCTTAACCTTATATGAAAGTATTTCCTTTTTCTGTTTGTCAGTTTACCGCAAAGCGGGAAAAAAGTCAAGAGGTTTTGCGGAATTTATTCCGTTTCCACGTAATCGGCGGAGCAGTAGCCTTCATACCACATGCCGGGCGCTTTGGTGTAGCGCACGCGGTACCATTTGCTGCCGTCGGGATTGGTGACGGTCTCCAGGATATCGATGTGCGTGTTGGCGGGGATCTGGCAGATGATGTTGTTCGGGTCGGAGGTGTCCGGCTTTTGACGCATACGGAGATTGTCCGTCGTACGGGGCAACGCCGCCGGCCCGCGGCTGATCTCCGCGTTCGACGGGTCTTCCGTCGGCTCGCTCACCGGCTCGCTGACGGAAGGCGGCATGCTCCATTCGCTGACCGCCTGCGGGGTGCTGACCTGTGCGCTGATCTCTTGGCTTACCGATTCGCTGACGGTCTGACTGACCGTCTGGACGGGAACGCTCGTATTTTCCTGCGGCTCTTGCGGGGAGGAAAGCAGCCAATACAGGATATATCCCATTGCGCCGAGCGCGAAAATGCCCAAAATGACGCAGAGCACGGACAATTGCTTCTTGGTCGGGAACGAATCTTCCTTTTTGCGGTTCTGCTCCGGCGCGTTGGGCGCGACGAAGGCTTCCTCCGGCTTGGAAAGCTCCTCGCGGATGCCGTCCGTGACCGCTTCGGGCAGGTTGCATTTCTTTCCGCAGGTGCGCAGCAGGCGGCCGATGAACGGGGAAAGCTGTTCGCCCGTTTCCGCGCTTTTGGCGCTCATGCCGATGCGCAATGCGTTTTTCGCGCTTTGCGTATAGATCCGTACCGCACGTGCCGAGCAGCCCGCGACGGACGCCGCTTCCTGCGCGTCCATCCCGACGTATTCCGTCAGCAGTAAGCAGATGCGCTCGTTGTCCGGCAGGGAAAGCAAAAGCTCGCTCACCAGCTCCATGTCGCATCTGCCGATCTCGGGCTCCGTGGACGGCACTTCCGACGGCTCGTCGTACGGCTCTTCCGGCTCTTGCGGCTCCGTGACCGCGATGCCCGTCCCGCGCAGTCCCGCCATGGCGATCTTGGCAAAATAGAACGCGTTTCCGCAGATCCAACGGTAAAACGACTGCCCGTCCTGCAATGCGCGCAGATTGCGCCAAGCGTAGACGAACACATCCCTTGTCACTTCGATCGCGGCGGCGTCCGATGTCAGCAGACTGCGGCAGAAATAAAAAATCTGCCTGCCGTAGATGCCGTACAGCGAGGTGAACGCGTCCTCATCGCCCTGCTTCGCGTCCGCGGTCAGCGCCGCGATCCGTTCCGATTCGGTCATGTGCATGAACGTCCTTTCTGTGTTACAATTTTATTTCTACCATATTATTATACAGATTTTTCACCCTCTGTCAAGCGGTCGCGTGTGAAGAAATATACAGATTTCTGTTTCATTTTTTCATGTTTTTGGGAGAAAAGCGGGTTGATTTTTGCATCGTACTGTGGTAAGATAGGAAGCGAAAGAAAATTTTCAAAAAAAGGAAACGGTGAAACACATGGAAAAGGTATTGAAGGGCGCCGCTGTCATCGGTCAGTCCGGCGGTCCGACCTCGGTCATCAACGCGTCTGCTTACGGATGCATCAAAACGGCGCTGGAGAGCGAGTATATCACAAAGGTGTACGGCATGCACCACGGGATCAAGGGCTTGCTGGACGATCAGCTTCTGATCATGGATGAGGAGGATCCCGCGGAGCTTGCTCTGATGAAGACCACCCCGTCCTCCGCGCTCGGCTCCTGCCGCTATAAGCTGAAGGACCCCGATGTAGATGAAACGGACTATAAGCGCATTCTGGAGATCTTCCGGAAATACGATATCCGCTACTTCTTCTATAACGGCGGAAACGATTCGATGGATACCTGCAACAAGGTCTCCAAATATATGCTTGCACACGGCTACGAATGCCGCGTGATGGGCATCCCGAAAACCATCGACAACGACCTTGCCGGAACGGATCATTGCCCCGGCTATGCTTCCGCCGCGAAGTATATCGCCACGTCCATGATGGAGATCTACCATGACGCGCGCGTGTACGACACGGGAATGATCACGGTCGTGGAGATCATGGGACGCAACGCCGGCTGGCTGACCGCTTCCGCTTCGCTTGCTTCCGGCAAGGGACAGGGTCCCGATCTGATCTACTGCCCGGAGAACGATTTCGATCTGGACGCGTTCATCGCGAAGGTCAAGGAGATTTATGCGAAGAACGGAAAGTGCATCGTCGCCGTTTCCGAGGGCATCCATGACAAGAACGGAAAGTACATTTCCGAATACGGCAACGACCTGTCCAACGCCCGCGACGGCTTCGGTCATGCACAGCTCGGCGGTCTGGCTTCCTATCTTGCCAATGAACTGAAGAACGCGACCGGCGCAAAGGTGCGCGGCATCGAGCTGTCTCTGCTGCAGCGCTGCGCGGCACATTGCGCGTCCAAGACGGATATTACCGAGTCGTTCAACGCCGGTAAGACCGCGGTGGAGAAGGCGCTCGAGGGCTGCACGGATAAAATGGTCGGCTTTGTACGCGGCACGCGCTGCGGCAAGTATGCCTGCAAGTACGAGCTGTTCGACCTCAACGTGGTCGCCAATACCGAAAAGAAGATCCCCGCCGAGTGGTTCAACGAGACCAAGGACGGCATGAATCAGCAGTTCATCGACTATGCGCTCCCGCTGATCCAAGGGGAGACGGACCTGCCGAAAGAGGACGGTCTGCCGAAGTTCGTGCATCTGAAAAAGGTATTCGCATAAGTCTGCGTCCTAAGTCTTACGCCGTAACAAAACGCCGCAAAACGCGGCGTTTTGCGCCTTTATGCGAAAAGGAACTCTACACATGAAAAGCAGGGCGACGGAAAAAACGCAGGAAACCGTTTTCGCCCTGTTTTTGCCGGGCGCGCGAACGCCGGGAAAGGTCTGAATTTGGTTATGAAAAAATGTTGTCTGGGAGTGCTTCTTGTGCTTGCCCTCTGTCTGCTTGCTTCCTGCGTGGGAAGCGGAGAGCCGCAAGATGTACGGCAGCCGTCCGTGCCGCAAGAAACCTCCGTTTCCGAACCCGTCTCCGAACTCACTTCCTCATACGGGGACGTTTCATCGGATGCTGTGTCTGTTTCGTCTGTTGTTTCGGACGTGCCGAGCGGGACGGTAGGCGATATGTCGTTTGACGTTACTTCCGCCTTTTCGGAGAATTCGTCGGAGGACGTCTCGGAAGAATCTTCGGATGTCTTTTCGGACGGTGTGGATCCCCAAGAGCTGTCGGGAAGTACGTCGTACAACGGAGCAAACAGCGTTCCGGACGAATCCTCCGAGGAGCCTGTCAAGCCGGTGCATCACCATTCCTACGAGGGGGCAAGCTGTACCGAAGGGGGCGTTTGCTCCTGCGGTAAGGTCGGCGATCCGCTTGGGCATCAGATGTCGGAAGCGACCTGTTCACAGCCCGCGACCTGCTCGCGGTGCGGTCAGACCGAAGGGGAGGCGCTCACACACGAGTATAAAAACGGGTACTGCAAGTATTGCAAAGATACCAACGGACCGCTGTCCCCCGAAGAAGCGAAGTTGTTCAACCGCAGCAACAAGCTGACCGATGCGCAGAATGCCGAGGCACTGAAGGTGGCAAGACAGATCGCCGAGCAGGTGCTTGCCATGCCCGTTCCGGAAGAGTATGCGTCTCGCGTCGATCTGTTCCGCGTCGGGGAAGCGTCGAAGATCGTCTACAGTTACCGCACCCAAGGTGCGTACACCACGGAGGGACCGAACTACGCGCATGCCTACGGTGTCTTTATCGCCAAAGAATTTTCCTGTGCGGGGACGGCGCGGGCGATGGGCTTGGTTCTGTCCTGCATGGGCTACGAGTGGATGCACGTCAACGAGAATCAGTGGAAACATCAGTGGCCGGTGCTGGAAATGGACGGTCAGATCGGCTGGGCGGACGCGATGATGGGTTGGGCAGGCTACGGCGAATATACGTTTTTTGAGGAGAGCAATTGATTCTTTGCCTAACAAAAAAGCACACGGCGTTCGTGTGCTTTTTGTATTACGCATGATTTTGCGGGTGGCTGTCACGGGGAAATCGGTCGTGCCGTCAAATTTTCCGCAGAACCATCCACCATTTATCCTGATATCCGTCGATTTTTATTTCTTC
>CAYPYA010000033.1:0-3241 GCA_964414775.1 uncultured Ruminococcus sp.
GCGGATACGGAAACTGTTTCCCGCCTGATCCGCGAGCGGCTTCGGGGAGAAGTCCGCGTACAGCCCGTTACGCGCCGCCGCGGTGCGCACGACCGAGCGGAAGGTCACCGTATGATCCGCCGTTTGCAGAGGAGACGCGTACCGAAAATCGATCTCGTTCTGCCCCGGTCCTGCCTGATGATGCGAACGCTCGGGCTGGATCCCCATTTGCTCCAAGGTCAGGCAGATCTCACGGCGCATATTTTCCCCTTTGTCCGCAGGGGCGATATCCATATACCCCGCCCGATCGAACGGTCGGTCGGTCGGCTCTCCGCGTTCGTCCGTTTCAAAGAGATAAAATTCGCTTTCCGAGCCGAAGGTGAAGGTGACGCCCGCCTGCCTTGCATCCGCTTGCGCGTTTTGCAGCAGCGTGCGGGTATCCGCTTCCAAGGGACGTCCGTCCGCGTAGGTGATACGGCAGAACATCCGCACGACGCGCCCGTGATCCGGCCGCCAGGGCAGTACGGCGATGGTCGTGGGATCGGGGGACAGCCGCAACAAACGTTCGGGAGCGTTCTCCCCGCCGAATCCGCGAATGTCGGAAGCGTCGATCATGACGCCATGCTCGAACGCACGCTCCAGCTCACCCGACAGGATGGAAATATTTTTCTGTTTGCCGAACACATCGCAAAACGCCAGTCGGACGAATTTAACGTCCTCCTCCTGCACATACTGCAAAATCTCTTTTGCGGAAGCATTCACCATTCCTCACGACCTTTCCGACTCGTCAATTGGCAACATACATTTGCTGATACGGGTTCTTTGTGTCCGGCTCTACCACGGTATAGACCGCGTCCAGCAGCTCCTCCGTCGAATTGCCGAACTCATTGCAAAACGCCTGCAAAGCGGGGCGTATCGCTTCCTTGTCTGCCTCGGAAGCGATATAGGCGTGAACCTGCGACGGAAAGGAGATCTCCGCGCAGTCCGAGCGCAGAAACATTTTCCCGCCGTGCATGCCGGTACACGGGAAGTTTCCGACGATGCTTTTCCCATCGGTATGCAGTCCCAGCACCACGATCAGACCGCCCGCCTGATACTCTCCCAGAAAACTGCCCGCTCTGCCGCCGATGACCATGACCGGCGATTTTTCGCGGTATGCCTTCATATGGATCCCCGCGCGGTAGCCCGCGTTGCCCTGCACCAGAATCATTCCGCCGCGCATCGCGTATCCCGCCGCGTCGCCGATGTTGCCGTGTACCACGATCTTGCCCGCGTTCATGGTATCACCGACCGCGTCCTGCGCGTTGCCGTCGGTATACAGCTCCGCACCGTTCAGGTACGCGCCCAAAGCGTTCCCCGCGATCCCGTGCAGATACACACGATGCTTCTCCAGTCCCGCGGCCAAAAACCGCTGACCGAGACAGCCGAACAGCTCACAGTCCTCCTCGGCGCTGCGAAGCGCCTGATTCAACGAACGGCAATCCATGCCCGCCGCCTGTACTGTTTTCATGATTATACCACACCTCCAAAGAAATTTCTACGGGTTTCCTTTGAAAAAGCCAGAAAATCGGGACTTTTTTTGAGTCTCTCCAGATCCAGCGTTTCCAACGGTCTGCGTTCGCGGATCAACGCGGTATAGATCCCGGCGCGCGCCACGTCTCCGATCAGCATGAAGCCCGTCATGACCCCGTCCTTGAAAAACAGACGGCGCACATGGGTCTCGTCCTGTTCGGAATAGGTTTCCCCGCCCTGTTCTTCGGGGAAGGAGCAGCCCGCGCTGAGCGCGTGCAGTCCGAAAAACCCGATGGCGTTTTCGGCAATGGCGTTTTCCAGCACCTCCTTGCCGCCCGCCATATTGCGTCCGGCGGTACGTCCCTGTACATACGCATTCGGCAGGATCGCCAGCACGCGGTTCTGTCCCAGTACGCTGTCATAGCCCTCGGCGCAATCGCCAGCCGCGTAGACGCAAGGCAATGCGGTGCGCATGGACGTATCCACCACGATACCGCGGCGAACGTCCCCGCCCGCGTCCTTCACCAACGCGCTGTTGGCGCGCACGCCGACCGCCAGGATCAGCAGATCAAACGCCGTTTGCTTCCCGCTTCGGAAGGTGGCGACGCCGCCGTCGAATTTCGCCACGCTGTCGGACAGCAGGAAACGAAGTCCGTTTTGCTCCAGATGCTTCTGCATCCGCTCCGCGCAGTCCGCATCCAGAATGCTGGACAGCACCCGATCCGCCAGATCGCAAACCGTGATGCTTGCCACGCGTCCGTGCAGTCCTTCGGCGCATTTCAGACCGATCAGCCCCGCGCCGACGATCAGGACGCGCGCATTTGGCGTGATCGCCTGCTCCACCGCCAGCATATCGTCCATCGTCAGGAAGGTGTATTTCTTCTCCACCGTTTCCAAGCCGTCCATCGGCGGAACGAACGGAGACGAGCCTGTGGCGACGCAGAGCTCGTCATACGGCAATTCCGTTCCGTCCTCCAGCACCACCTTTTTTTGCTCCGGCTGCAAGGACACCGCCCGCTTGCCGTACAGCACACGGCAGCCGTTACGGTCATAAAAGTCAGCGGGACGGTACTGCATACGGTCGGGAGACGCCTTTCCCTCCAGACAATAGGAAATGAGCGGGCGGCAATACGCCGGGTACGGCTCTGCGGAAACGACGGTGATGCCTCCCGTTCGGTCGTATGCGCGGATCCCCTCGATACAGCCGACGGCGGCGATCCCGTTTCCGACGATCACATATTGCTTCATCTCGCGCCCTCTCTTTCCTCATACACGATCGCACGGTTCGGACAGCCCGCCACGCAGGCAGGCTCGCCGCAGGCGTTTTGCAGGCAAAGCTCACATTTCTGCACCACGCCTTCCCCGTTTTGCGAAACCGCACCGTAGGGGCAGACCAGCACACAGGTCAGACAGCCGACGCAGCGGTCGTGATCGATGCAGACGACGCCGTCCTTTACCGACAACGCGCCGGAAATACAGCTTCGCACGCAGATCGGGTCCTCGCAATGCCGACAGGACACCGCATAGGAAATCTTCCCGTCGTCCTCCACGCGCACGCGGGGAAAAATCTTCTTCCCTTTGAGTGCTTTCACCATGTCTTTCAGTCCCGAATTGGCAAACGCGCAGTTGTACTCACACAGATGACAGCCGAGACACCATTCTTCTTTTACATAGATCCGTTTCATCTCTATGATCATTCCTTTCTTTTGCCGACATGTACGTTTTTGCCGGTTTCGCCGAAGCGAAATGA
>CAYPYA010000034.1:0-3029 GCA_964414775.1 uncultured Ruminococcus sp.
GCAAAGACAGGCAGAGCGGCTTTTCCCGCAAAGCGTCCAGCTCTTTCCGGAACGCTTCGATCCGTTCAAGGGATTCGCTCGGATCCGCCTTGGCGCGCGCGTCCGCCTGCATCAAAGCAAACAGCGGCTCGATCAGATGCGCGGGAACACGCCGCAGCAATTGTATCGGCTCGCCGCCGTCCAGGACGAAATCATGCTCCCGTATCAGGGTGCAGACATCGCGGATGCAGGCTTTCTCCAAGCGCAGACGGCGCAAGGCGGCTTCACAGATCACGGCACTTCGCGCCGGATGCCCCTTGAAATGCCCCCTGCCGTTTCGCAGAACGAACGTTTCGGGCTTGCCGACGTCATGAAAGAACGCGGCAAGCCGCAAGGTCTTATCCGGGTAGACGAAGGCTGTGACCTTCACGCTGTGGGTATACAGATCATAGCAATGATACGGCGATTTCTGATCAAACCCGAAGCAGGGACGCAATTCGGGCAGAAAGAACGCAAACAGGTCGCAAAACCGCATCAGAACGGGTTCGACCGCCTGCCCGCACAGCAAGCGGGTGAATTCGGACGAGATCCGTTCCGCCGAAACGCGTTCCAAAAGCGGAATCTGCGCCTGCATGGCGGACGCGGTCTCCGCTTCCACGTCAAACCCCAGACAGGACGCAAACCTCGCCCCGCGCAGGATGCGCAGCGCGTCCTCCGCGAAACGCCTGGCGGGATCTCCGACGGCGCGGATCTGTCTTTTTTGCAGATCGCTCTGCCCGTCAAACGGGTCCTGCAGCCCGCGCACGGGCGACCACGCCATGGCGTTGACCGTAAAATCCCGCCGCTCTAAGTCCTCGGTGAGATCTTTTCCGAACCGCACGAAATCGGGATGTCTGCCGTCGGAATACGACCCGTCGGTGCGATAGGTCGTGATCTCCAGCGGCAGTCCCTCCGACAGGACGGTCAGCGTCCCGTGCTTCCTACCCGTTCGGATGATCTTGCAGTCGGAAAACACCGCCTCGGTCTGTTCGGGTCGGGCAAGCGTCGTGATATCGAAATCGTGCGGCGTTTCTCCGCGCAGCAGATCGCGCACACAGCCGCCGACCAGATACGCGGGATATCCCGCGTCCTCCAGCCGTGCAAGTACCGTGAGCACATGCTTCGGCAATACTTCCGTCCGCATCTCCGTTCGTTCCCGCAATCGGTTTGCGTCAGCGCAGCGTGATGACGGGGATCTTCGACCAGTCGTTTCTGCCGATGACGCCGCCGCCGCAGCGGTAGGTGATGTTCTTCCAGAGTCCCTTGTTGAAGTCCTCCTCGCTGGTGGAGTTGACCGAGAACGTAAGCCCCAGCTGCATGCCTGCCTCCGGCGTGATCTCGAATTCCGCCCACGGGATGGCGACCTCATAGACGGTCAGCTGCTCATCGTCGTCACGGCTGCACCCCGCCTTGCCGCCGAACGTGGTCAAAATGCCGCCCTCGTAAAAGCAGGTCTCGTTGTTGTCGTTCGCCGCAAAGCCGTAGGAACGCACGATTCCTTCCTTCACGGCCTTGTTGTTGGCGACATGGTCAAAGTTCTGCGCGATATACTCGCCGGCAGGGCTTTCGCTGCTGACCTTGACCTGAATGCACTCGTACTGCCACATATCGTTGGGCTTATCCGTCGTGATCGGGCAGTAATGGTACGCGGAATTGACGACCACGCAGAGATACAGGTAGTCGTTGTCATAACCGACGTAGTAGTCCGCCGTTGCGAAGTAGGTATCCTTTTCAAACTGCGCGTACGACCACAGCTCGTTCTCCGCGTCGATCCCGTCGATGCGGTAGTCCTTCCACTCGCTTTCATGGAACGCACCGTCGATCTCGGGGGCGGAGCCTACCTTTTTGACCTCGTAATCCACCTCCGACAGATGCAGTCCGTACGGGAACACCGAAGCGTCGTCCTTGATGGCCTTCAGACGGTCGACATATTGCTTTTGCGTCTGATCGGCAAGGATGAGGAACCCGTCGTCGGGGACCTCCGCTTCCGTGACCTCACCGGGCTGGCGGAACGCGCTCTTGGCATAGCCGAAAATGTCCTGACGGTAGGTGAATTCCGCGACGGCAAAGGTCTCCGGAACGGTCACGGTATCGCCGTAATCGGACGTATACAGAACGATATCGCCCGCAACCGGCTGCTCCGCGTCGATCGCGGTCAGACGGATGGAATCGGGAGAGCTCGCATTGACGGGCTTTGCCGGGTCCAGCGGAGCGGCGGACACGAACTGGCTGATGAATTCCGGCTTCGAGCCGGGATCGGAGACGTCATCAGCGGAGGTGTTCCCCGCAGAGGACGTTCCCGCAGAGGACGCTTCCTTCGAAGCGGTTTCGGTCGAGGAGGTCTGTCCGACGGAAGCCGTCGACGACGTGCTCGGCTTTACGGACGGGGTGCTCCCGCTCTCCGCAGCCGGATCCGATTGGCAAGCGGAAAAGGCGAACACCAATGCAAACAACAGTACAAACGCAAGTATTTTTTTCATACGTATCCCATTCCTTTCTGGTTCAAAAGCAAAACAGTTCTTTGTCTGCATCCGATTATACATAAAATCCTGTTTTTTGTCAAGGGAATTTGCGCATCGCTTGACAAAACGTTGTAAGCATCGTATAATAGGAGACAGAATAGGAAAACGAAAGGAAACGGCCTGATGGAACGGACGCAAAAAGCAAAGATCGCTCTGGGGATTCTGATCGCCGCGCTGGCGGTCCGCTGCATTCTGCATTACCTGTTCCCGATCCCGCTGGACTTTGCGCCGTACGACGGGACGAGCGAGAGCGGACTTCTCCAAACGCTGAGTGCGACGGACATTCGCTTCGTATTCGCATACGCGCCCGAGGGGCAGGATGCCACCTATTGTTACCGCGTACATATGCAGGACGGAAGCGAGGGCGTTTTGCTTTCCCACGTCAAGTACAAAGACGAAACGTTTGATGAGCCTGTCACGTTTACCGGGCGCACGCGCCGTCTGTCCGAGCCGTCTGAGGAAAGCAAGGAAGTCTTTTACGGTCAGCTG
>CAYPYA010000035.1:0-3825 GCA_964414775.1 uncultured Ruminococcus sp.
ACGTGGTGGACAGCTACGGCGCGGACGTTCTGCGTACCTATGTGCTGTTCATGGGCGACTATGAGCAGGCGGCGCCCTGGTCTGACAGCTCGGTCAAGGGCTGCAAACGGTTCATCGAGCGGTTTGCCGCGCTGACGGACTGCCTGTCCGAACAGCCGAACGAGCAACTGGTTTCCTCCCTGCACCGCACCATTCGCAAGGTGTCCGAGGACATCGAGGCGATGAAATTCAATACCGCGATCGCGTCCATGATGAGCTACCTCAACGACGTTTACGCCGTCGGAAGCATCGACCGCGAAAGCCTGTTGATCCTGACCCGTCTGCTTTGCCCGTTTGCGCCGCATATCTGCGAGGAAATGTGGCAGACGCTGGGTCAAAGCGGCTTCTGCTCCGAAGCGGAATGGCCGATCTGCGACGAGAGCAAGACCAGGGTCTCCGCGGTGGAGATCGCCGTGCAGATCTGCGGAAAGCTGCGCGGAAAGCTCACCGTTCCCGCCGAGGCGACGCAGGAGGAAGTCCTTGCCGCCGTGCAAAACGACCCCGCTCTGGCGCAGTACCTTGCCGGCAAGCAGATCGTCAAGCAGATCTACGTTCCCGGCAGACTGTTCAATGCAGTCGTAAAATGAGTTCGACCGCGCGACAGCTTGCCTTGGACTCGATCAGAACGCGAGCAAAACAACGAATGACGCAAAAGGAAACGGCTCCGCACGGGGTCGTTTCCTTGCTTCTTTGCTTCCGTACAAACGAATGTATCCCGCTCCGTCAAAAACTTCAACGAGTTGAACAACCTTGGAACCTTGCCCTGCGCATCCGTTGAT
Organism: uncultured Ruminococcus sp.; assembly: GCA_964414775.1. Lineage (GTDB taxonomy): Bacteria > Bacillota > Clostridia > Oscillospirales > CAG-382 > Coliplasma. The sequence goes on from CAYPYA010000035.1 coordinate 819, forward strand.
CGAACTGTTCAAAACAAACGCGCACAGAAAATCCCCCTTTATTTTTCGTTTCTTGGCTTATTTCCGTATAATACGGTTTTAGATTATTATAACAAAGGCGGTTCATTGATAAAATAAGGATGGAAAATGTTCTGAACGATACGCGGGGGAAGCGGTATGGAGCTTGATTATAAAGCGATCGGAAAGCGGATCAGGAACGCCCGTATCAAGGCGGAGCTGACGCAGGAGAAGCTTTCGGAGGCGGTCGGCATTTCCCCGACGCATTTGAGCAATATCGAAACCGGGACGACCCGCGTCAGTCTGAACGCGCTCGTCCGCATCGCCAACGCTCTGCGCATCACCAGCGACGATCTGCTTTGCGACAGCGTGATCAAAGCCCATGTGCAGTTTGAGCATGACATCGCGCTCATCCTGAAGGATTGTGACGAATACGAGCTGCGCGTGATCCGCGATCTGGCGGCGGCGACAAAAGCGACGCTCCGCCGTGACGCGCATCTGCGTAAGCAGACCGATTGACGAACGAACGCGTCCTTACGGCGTATATTTTCTCTCCCTTCCCATTATATTTATAAATAAATACAAAAAATAAAAAACAAAAAAGGACGGTTTTCTTCATGAAAAGAAAAACATTTGCCGCGAAAAGCCTTGCCTGTCTGCTCGCGCTGATGCTCGTCTGCTGCACATTGGTGATCGCACCTGCGGCGGAAGGCACGAACGAGAAGTACGACATCGCTTACTCCAAGAAAGCACCCGTTATCGACGGTGAGATCTCGCCGAACGAGTACGGGAAGACTTCCCTCCTTTCCTGGTCGCTTGCCGACGGGGACGTGGACGGCTTCAACAGAAACCTTTACAAGCTGGAAGACGATCCCGATCTGTCGATCGACTTCTACGCGACCTGGACCGATGACGATCTCTACCTTGCGTGGAAAGTCCATACCAAGTATGACAACCGTCTCCCGCAGGACAAAGAGGACGGCTACATGTATGAATACTGCTGCGTGCAGTTCATTCTGACCCCCGGCGCACCGGACAGCACCGTCAAGAAGTATCAGACCTCCGAATGGAGCGGCGACTACCTCGAGATCGGTATCTGCCTGCGTGACGACGGCGAATCCTACAAGTGCTGCTGGTCTCAGCCTGTTGCGGCGAACAACGGTCTGACGCTGACCGACTGGGAAGCGCAGGCACACCGTGACGAAGCTGCGCAGGACACCATTTACGAATGCCGCATTCCGTGGGGCAAGTCCGGCATTGAGTCCAAGGGCGACGGCGCACAGTTCGGTCTGACGTTCGGCGTCGGCGTGCAGGAGGACTACAACAAGGTCAACGGCATGATCGAATGGCAGGACGCTATCCTCGGCGGAAAAGCGGTCGATAGCTCCGCTATCATGACCCTGACCAATTCCGGAAAGGGACAGGAGCAAATCGAAATCGATGTCATCAACAAGGAAGACGCTCCGGTCGGAGAGATCCCGGACGGACTGAGCGAATCCCTGCTGACCATCGACACCATCGATACCTCCATCACCGAGGGCGCATCTACTCTGGTCACCGATCCGAGCAAGGTTTCCTCGTACAACGCGAAATACGCGGTTGCCCTTTTGATCCGTCCGACGGATGTGGACGGTGTCGACGGGTACTACACCGTGGTCGAAGCCGTCACGGGCGCGGGCACGGATCCCACCTTTGCCGACGTTAAGAAGGGCGATCTGCTCGTGCTGGTGCACGCGGACGAGACCTCCTCTGCGGAGGCAAATGCGCGCCGTGCCGTTGCCGCCGGAATGACCGTCGGTCAGCAATGCTACCTGCTGGGCTTCCAGAGGGACAAGGAAGGCACGATGACCTGGAAAAACAAGAACGCACAGCTCATCCCGATCCTCAGCCCGTCTGCGATGCTTTGCAACCAGTGGGTCGCTGCGGACGGTGAAGCGATCGCCTTCGTTTCGGACGGAACCGGCTTCAAAGCCGCGGGCCTGCTTGCCGAAGCGACCGACTTCAAGTGGACGATGTCCGACGATGAGGAACTGAAGATCGACGATAAGAAGGCGACCTGGGAGGTCAAGGACGGCAAGCTGACGCTTGACGGCAAGGAATACACCCAGGTAAACGCGACCAAGATCGTAGAGGTCCTGACACGCGTGGAAGGGCTGAAGGAAGCCGACTACACCGCGGATTCCTGGAAGGCTCTGCAGGATGCCCTCAAGGCGGCAAAGGAAGGCAAGCTGGCTGACCAGGCCGCGATCGACAATGCTGCGACCGCGATCGAGAACGCGTTCAAGGCGCTGGCTGCCGCAGGTTCGGAAACCTCCGATACAAGCGAAGCAAGTGAAGCAAGCGAAGCAAGTGAAGCGAGCCAGACCGCTTCCACAGCGACCCCCTCGACGGCGGCTTCCTCGGAAGCTCCTGCTGAAGAGGAAGGCGGATTGCCCACGATCGCGATCGTGCTGATCATCATCGGCTGCGTCGTCGTTGTGGCTGCCATCGTCGTTGTGATCCTCATGCGCAAGAAGAAGGCAAACTAACAAACTAACAAATTGGCAAACTGACCTTCTCCCGCGTTCACCCATCTGAAAAGTAAAAAACATGCCGCGTCCGGGCGTTCTCCGTAAGGAGGACGCCCGGTGCGGCTCTTTCTTTTGCCCGAAAGTTGAAAGCGCGAAGCGCATGGAAACGCATGGAAACGGAGCCAAAAGGACGGTATGGCTGTTTCGATACCGTTTCTGCCGCTTCTGCACATTTGCGCACTTGCTTTCGGATACACCCCTCTCCGATACTCCCTCTCTGATACTCCCCCTCCGATATGTCCCCACCAATACGCCCCTCCGAACGTGTTCTGCCTTTTGGGGCGCATTTCAAACCGTCAAGAAAAGCCGTCCGAAGCATTCTCTAAAAATGCCGGACGGCTTTTGTGATAACTTCTTGTGAATAAGTCTGACAGGCAGTTACGCTCTGCACAAGACAGCCCGAAACGCGCTTGCTTGTTTGGCTTCGCCGTTCGTTATCC
>CAYPYA010000036.1:0-4366 GCA_964414775.1 uncultured Ruminococcus sp.
TTTCGGCTTGCCTGTCGGGATCCTCTGTGCGACCATGAAACCTGCATCTGGAATCATTCGCAAACCTTACTGTATTACGGAGAAGAACGACTGTTTTTTGTAAAGCATAAAGAGCGTGCGATCTATATGAGCGACATGGACGGCGAGCATCCCGAAAAGCTCTACAGCAATAGCGGGGATTGGCTGTCGCATCTGATCCGGGAAGGCGAGTATCTTTATTTTACGGAAGAAAGCATCGATGAGCAAACGGAGGAAAGAAATAGCCGTCTGCTTCGCGTGCATCTGCCGACAGGGCGTTCGGAATTTCTGTTTGACATGCATACGGGGGTTGAGTTTCTTCCGTTGAACGGAACGATCCTGTATTGGGACGATCGGGATTCCTGCATCTGGCAATGGCATCCCGACGGGGAGCGCACCAAGATTTGGGGAGAGGATGTGCTTCCGATCGCCTCCTATCAGGGGTGGGTCTACTATTCCACCGCGGAAGGACTTTTCCGCGCTCCCGTGGATGCGCTGACGGACGGACAGTTGGTGCTTGCGGACGTAAGGGGCGACGTCTGGTTTGAGCGGGATCATATTTATATTTCTGTACGAACCAAGATGAAAGATATTTTTCAAACGCAGCTGTTCGCGTCGGAGCTTGACGGGAGCAATTACACACCGATCACCGACTTTGTGACCGACGGCAAGCTCGATTCGGTCGGCGAAGTGTGGAGCGACGGAACCATGCTGTACGTGAACTATCAGACGGAGCAGGACAGACGCGGCGGTATGCGCGCGAAGCACGCTTCGATCCTTTGCCTTGCGACCGGGGAAAAGTTTACATGGAAGGTTCGGTGAGTTCATGCAATTGACCATAGAAAAGCTCTGCAAACGCTACGGATCGGTCGTGGCGTTGGATGACCTTAGCTGTGTGCTGGAAAACGGCTTTCACGCTATCTTGGGCCCGAACGGGAGCGGAAAGACCACATGGATACAGATCCTGACGCAGAACCTGCGCGCAGATGGCGGACGGATCCTGTGTGACGGGGAGGACATCTCCGAAATGGGGGCACGTTTCCGTGAAAAGATCGGGTTTGTCCCGCAGTTTCCCGGCGTACTGCCGAGCTTTACGCTGTACGACTTTTTGCGCTATCTTTCCAAATTGAAGGGGATCGACCGCAAGACCGCGGAGGAACAGATCAAATTGCGTGCCGAACAGCTGGAACTGTCCGAATTTTTAGACCGCAAGCTCGGCGGCTTTTCCGGCGGAATGAAGCAGCGCGCCGCGATCGCACAGGCATTGCTCGGAGAGCCGGAATTGCTGATCTTGGACGAGCCGACCGCCGGCTTGGATCCGGGACAGCGCGTTCATCTGAAAAATCTGCTGTCCGCATACGCAAGAGAACATTTGGTACTGTTTGCAACACATATCGTTTCGGATGTGGAGGAAACCGCCACGAATCTCTTGTTTTTGCGCAAAGGGAAATTGGCTGCGCAAGGTTCGCCGGAGTTTGTTAAGCGGCAGTTGTACGGGAAGATCTGGTGCTTTGAAGCATCGGCGGGAGAGAAGCCGGCTCTCCTTTCGGGAACCGTCTTGCGGGAAGCGCATACGGAAGACCGCGTGCAATACCGGGTGTTTTCGGAAACCGCTCCCTGCGACGAAGCGGTTTCGGTATCGCCGGATCTGGAGGACTGTTACTATTTCGTGTTTCAAAGCGAATCAGCACGGCATGGCTGAACCAATCGGAGAAATAAGGGATACGAGTGCATCATGATACGGTATGAATGCAAAAAACTATGGAGAAGCCGATCGTTTCTCCTGTTTTTGGTGCTGTTTTTGGCGGCCCATATAGTGCTTGCCTATGTGGGGGCGGAGGATGCTTATCAGGACGGCGGGAGGACGAACCGCATCCTTGCCGAATGGGTGGAGACCTACGCGGAGCAGCCGGACGACTATCGGGACTGGTATACATCGTACGGCGCGTATGCAGAGCGGTTGCAGCAGCAGGAGCTGGAAGCCGCTATGAACGGTCAGGAATTGGATGACAGCCTGTATCGGGAATGCAGTCTGTTCCCGGAGACCGGTATTCCCGACTATGCGTACTATCAGGCGCTTCGAAGCGTGCTGGAGTATCCGCGGGAGTACCAAACGCGTCTGGACGCGCTTCTGACCGAAACGGAAAAGGGATTGCAATCCGCTGCGTCCGACGATCAGAAAGCCTACCTGTCACAGGTACGGGAACGCTATACGGCATTGCGGCGCACACCCTTTTCCGCAAGCTATACGTATGGGTTCGATTCTTACTTTTCCAATCGGGTCGGAACGGTCTTTGTGCTGTTTCTGTCGATGCTGGCGGGCGTGCTGCTTGTCATGACGGATCTGGAATGCGGCGTGAACCCGATTTTGTACACGACCGCGGCCGGGAGACGGGGGATCGTGTCCCGGAAGTTGGTCGCAATGCTGCTATGGACGGCGGGCATGAGCGTACTGTTTTCCGCGTCTGCGTTTTTGGCGGTGTACCTGAAGAGCGGAGTCGGCGGTTGGGGCTGTTTCCTGTCGGTATTGGACGATTATCTGCTATGCCCGTATCCGGTGTATGTGTTTGAATATCTGCCGATCAAATTGCTGTTTCTTTGGATGGCGGCGTTTCTCGTCGGAATGGCGGCGATGCTTTTTTCCTCGTTTGTGTCGCGGCTTTCGGCGGCGTTGGTTCTGAATATCGGCGTGTTGCTGTTACAGTATGCGATGACGCTTCGTACAGGCTTGGCAGACGGCGGGATCGCGCGGCTTTTGAACGTCTTTTCGCTGGCGAACGCGGATACCTTTTTTGAACGCTACCGTGCGGAAAATGTGTTCGGGCATTCGATCCCGTCCTTGCTTTTGGCGGGGTTGGCGGAGCTGTCGGTCATCCTGTCGGTCGCCGTGCTTCTGCTTTGCTTTTTCGGACGGGTCAAACGAAGAAAGCAAAGAACGGCTTTGACATGCAAACGCCTGCAGATCCCGTTTTATGAATTCCGAACCGTGTTTTGCTCCACGGGTCTGGTCGTCTTGGTGTTACTGGTCGTAGTCGGGCAGGTGTTCTATCGGACGCGTACCCTGGAACCGGGAACGACCTATCGCGAAACGGTCTATCGGGGCTATATGCTGAAATTGGAGGGGGAACTGACGCCGGAAAAAGAGGCGTACCTATGCGCGGAACGGGAACGCTTGAATCAGATCTTTGCGGAGTTTGCGCAAGCGGAGGAAGCCTATCAGAACGGAAGTGCTTCCTTTTCGGAATATATCCGGCTTCGCGCCGCTTCTTTGGACGCGGAAAAGCGTTCGGAGGTATTCGCGCGTGTGGAGGAACGGTATCGGCAGATTCGGGAGGAAGGCGGCGTGTTCGTATACGATACAGGGTGGAAGCTGCTGCTGAACGACGAAAATGCCTTGTATCTGCTGTTGCTTTTGCTGATCCCGACGTTTGCGTACTATACGGAAAAACGCAATCGGTTTTTCCCGATCCTGCAAGCGACGAAATACGGAAGAGGGGCGACGTTTTGGCGCAAAGCGGCGCTGATCATCGGCGTTCTGTGGCTTTGCGTTTTGGCTTGCGACGCCTGGCATTACGGATCGGTCAGCCGAGCGTATCCGCTTCCTCTGCCGCATGCCGCTTTGCAAAACCTTCCCGGGTCGGAAAGTTGTTTCTCCAAGCTGTCGATCGGCTGTGTCTTGCTGTTGTCGTCCGTTTGGAAGCTGCTGAACCTGACCTGTTTGGCACTTTGCGGGATCTGCATTTCCCGACTGTCCGGGCACAGCTTGTTCCCGCCTTTGCTTGCGTGTGCCGTATTGTTTGTACCGTACCTGTTGAAGCAGATGTTCGGCGGCGTGTTTGCGTTCTTCAGCATGGATACGCTTTTGGAGATGCATTCGTTTACAAGCGGGACGGCGATAGTAGGCAGCGTGCTGCTGCTTGTCTGTACGGCTTGCCTGTGCGTCGCGGTGCATGTGTCAAACGCAACGCAAATGCAGAAATAAAACGTCGGAGGGGAGTTCATATGGTTCGGCACGAGCTGCGTAAAATTCTCGGGAATCGCGTGTTTCTGCTTTTGCTTGTCGCTTTGCTTTGCGTTCACGGCGCGCTTGCGTATCGGGCGTCGGAAAGCGACCGATCATTTTCTCATGCCGTAGAAGAACTGGTAGACCGATATCATGCCGATCCCGATTCCTTTGACCGACGGTACGAAGCCTACCGTCTCGCGCAGGATGCCGCTTTTGAAGAGACTTTGCAGGCCATTATGAACGGAGAAGACCCGGATCTTTACGCTTACGAAGAATCGTATACGCTGCTGCCGGAGAGCGGTTACGGCGACGGAATGCTTTATTCCGCCGTGTATGAGCAGG
>CAYPYA010000037.1:0-4616 GCA_964414775.1 uncultured Ruminococcus sp.
GGCGATGTTCTTTCCGGATAAGGTCGCGGCATCCATTTCGATCATCGGCGCGGCGGACGGTCCTACCTCGATCGTCGTTGCAAACAAACTTCTCGGAGGGACGCCCCATGCGGAATACATCGGAGCCATTACGGTCGCGGCGTATTCCTACATGGCGCTCGTTCCGATCATTCAGCCGCCCGTTATCAAGCTTCTGACGACAAGGAAGGAACGTCTGATCCGAATGAAATATACGCAGAACAGCGTATCCCAAACCACCAAGATCCTGTTCCCGATCCTGATATCCTTGGTCACCTGTATTTTCGTTCCGGCGGCGGCGTCATTGATCGGATTTTTGATGTTCGGAAACCTGATCAGAGAGTGCGGCGTTCTGAATTCCCTTTCGGATACCGCACAGAAGGTGCTTGCAAATCTGATCACCATCTTTCTCGGTATCACCATCGCATTCCAAATGAGCGCGGATAAATTCCTGAACGTATCGACGCTCCTGATCCTCGGGCTCGGTCTGATCGCCTTCGTCGTGGATACGGCAGGCGGCGTCCTGTTCGCAAAGGTCTTTAACGTCATACTCAAAGCAATGAAAAAAGATCCCATCAACCCGATGATCGGCGCGGCGGGCATCTCCGCTTTCCCGATGTCGGGAAGGATCGTGCATAAAATGGGGCTTGAAGAGGACAGCCAGAATTTCCTTTTGATGCATTCCATCGGAGTGAACGTATCGGGTCAGATCGCCTCGGTGATCGCCGGTTCACTCGTACTCGGATTCTTTATGTAAGGAGGGCAACATCATGGAGTTTCATCCGATGGGTTTTGTTGAAAATCTGAAGTATATGGGCATCGGAATGCTCGGCGTATTTATCATCGTCGGTATCATCATCCTTGCGACCTACGTGATCGGAAAATATACCGGGAAATCCTCAAAGGGCGACGAAGAATCCAAATGACAAATAACAAGTGACACGTGAGCTTGCAAAAAAACGCATGCTTGACGAATCAATTTCCAAAGCGATGACGTCACCTATGGCGGTGATGTCAAAAGGGAGCGGAATATGGACGTTTTTGACATACTCGCTTTGATCGGCGGTCTTTGCCTTTTCCTTTACGGCATGAACGTAATGGGACAGGCTCTTGAGCGCAGCGCCGGCGGCAGGCTCGAGATCATGTTGGGCAAGCTTACCACGGGAAAGTTTGCCGGGCTGATGACGGGCCTCGGCGTTACCGCCGTTATCCAGTCCTCGTCCGCTACCACCGTTATGGTGGTCGGCTTTGTAAACTCGGGGCTCATGAGCTTAAAGCAAGCCATCCATGTGATCATGGGGGCGAATATCGGAACGACGGTAACGGCCTGGATCCTCAGTCTGAGCGGTATTTCGGGCGACAGCATTTTTTTGAGGCTGTTGAAGCCGACGTCCTTCACTCCCGTTCTTGCGCTGATCGGGATCGCCTTCTTCATGTTTTCCAAAAGCAAAAAGAAAAAGGAGATCGGCACGATCCTCCTTGGCTTTGCCGTTTTGATGTTCGGCATGGACACGATGACGGGGGCTGTGTCGGGGTTATCGGAGATCCCCGCGTTCAAGGAACTCTTTATCATGTTCGAAAACCCGATACTCGGCGTTCTGGTCGGCGCATTGCTGACCGCCGTTATCCAGTCGAGCTCCGCGTCCGTAGGTATCCTGCAAGCGCTTGCCATGACGGGAGCCGTTTCCTACGGCGCCGCCATCCCGATCATCATGGGACAGAATATCGGCACCTGCGCGACCGCGATCCTCGCCTCCTTCGGAACGAACAAGAACGCAAAGAGAGCATCCCTTGTGCATTTGTCGTTCAACGTGATCGGCACGGTCGTTTGGCTGAGCGTATTCAGTATCGTGAATGCGGTCTTTGCCCCCGCCCTGTTCGGGGAAGTGGCGACGCTGCCGGGGATCGCCACCGCGCATTCCCTGTTTAACCTTGCGTGTACGCTGCTTTTGCTGCCGATGTCGGGACTGCTCGAAAGGCTCGCGCTTACGCTGATCCCCGACGCAAAGCATCCCGAAAAGGTATCGGAGCTTGACGAACGCTTGCTGGTGACGCCCGCCGTGGCTTTGGAAAGAAGTCATGCGCTCACGCTCGATATGGCAAAAATCGCGGTCGATTCCTTAAGAGCCGGCATCGAATGCCTGCACAAATACGAGCCTGCAAAGGCAGAATCGATACGGGAAGCGGAGGAAAAGACGGATCATTACGAGGACATCATCGGAAACTACCTTGTAAAGCTGAGCGCGCAGCCTTTGAATGAAACAGAAGGAATGAAGGCGTCGATGCTTCTGAAGGCGATAGGCGATCTGGAAAGAGTAAGCGACCATGCGGTCAACATACTCGAATCGGCGGAAGAGCTCCGTGAAAAAGGAATCGTTTTCTCCGCCGAAGCGACCAAGGAAATGGAATCGCTTTGCGATGCGACGTTGGAGATCGTCTCTCTCGCATTCATCGCGTTCACCGAGGATGATTTAAGCGTTGCCAATTGCGTCGAGCCCCTCGAACAGGTGATCGACAGAATGAAAGAGTTTTTACGCACGCAGCATATCGAGCGTTTGCGGAAAGGAAATTGCAGCATCGAAGCGGGGTTTGTCTGGAGCGACCTGATCACGAACATGGAGCGTGTTTCGGATCATTGTTCGAACATTGCCGGCTGTGTGGTGGATACGGCAGAGAACACCATGAGCCTGCACGAATCCTTGAACCGTATACGCGGAGAGAGTGCGTTTTACAAGCAAAAGTATGCCGAGTATTCCGCGCGGTATCTTCGTTTCGACTGACTTTCCCCCCCGTTTGCGATCCCATTCCTTCCGAAAGCTTTGTGCAATCCGAAAGCCCGTCAAAAGCGGGCTTTTTCGTTTCAGATCTCTTCGATATGATAGATATATTCCAGCGACGCGAGCGCGTCGATGATCTCCTTATGCGACTTATACTTGCGCAGCTCCCGGCTTGAGATGGAGATGGAAACGGAATAGACGCTCAGGCCGGAATTGAGATAGGCGGAGTTCCATTCGATATCGTCAATGGTCATCCCCAATTCGCGGATCGTGGTCACAAAGTTTTGCAGATAACCGATATTTTTCAGCTCCAGATGCACTTCAAAATGATTGGAACGGTTCTTCAGATACGATTCGAAATGCGGGAACAGCAGCAAGCAGCACAGCAGGGCAAGAAACGCAAGCAGCGTGACGGTATAGAACCCAGCGCCGATCGCCAATCCCAGAATCCCGCAAGCCCAAAGCCCGACGGAGGTGGTCAGCCCTTTGATCTGGTTCCGTGAGGAAAACAGGACGGAATTGACCGTAATGATCGCGATGGCGATCACGGACGCGGCGGACAGCAGGCAGAAATTGATCCCGTACAGCGTTCTCCAATGCAGGTCAAGCAGCATTGCGACGGTAGACGCGAACGAAACCAGCATGAACGTGCGAAGCCCCGCGGCATGGCGTTTGCTGGAGCGTTCGCATCCGATGATCGCCGCAAGCACCAGGGACAGCGTGATGCGCAGCAGGACCGCGTATACATTCACCCCTCTCGCCCACTCGCCGAGCAGATCGGCGATCGGATCAAGCGGCAGTTCAAAATTCGGCATAAAACGGCTTCCTTTCTTTCATGGCTCGCATATCAGTCTGTACGGCGGCGGTTCAGCGGCGTCTTGTTCGCCGAAGCTGTCGGTCATGCGCATTTTTCAGTTGTTCATACTGCTCCAGCGCGGCTTCGGTAAACGCCTGCTCCTCCTCCAGGGTCGCCTGTGCGGGCGGCGGGATGGTCTCCTGGATCCGTTTGATCCGTTCGATGAGCAGCTCCGCCGACGTTTTCGGCTTTCCGTCCGAGGCGATCGGGTCAAGCGGAACAAGGTCTTCCAGCTTTTCGGAATAGGAGCCCGACAGATACAGCGACAGCTTGGCACAGGCGGGACCGATCAGCTCATACAGCACGCTCGACGCCAGAATGACGGTTTCCAGCGCCATGCCCGCCTCCCCGCCGAGGGTGCGCGCGCCGATGGCGGCAAGCCCGATGGCGACGCCCGCCTGCGGGATCAGCGCAAGCCCCAGCCAGTTACGCACCCGCCCCGGTTTCCCAACGGCAAGACAGCCCAGAAACGCACCGATATATTTTCCGAAGATGCGGACGAACACGTACAGCGCGCCGACCGCCAGCAGCGGCACGCTTCCGATCGAGCCGAACGGCGTCGTCAGCATATCCAACCGAAAGTTCAAGCCCGAACGCACAAAAAACAGCAGCAGGATCGGCGGGCTGAAATAGTTCAATTGCTTAAACAGCTTATCGTCGCCGCTGACGTTGCGGTACACCGTTCCCATGGACATACAGCCCAGCAGCGGCGAAAGATCCAGCATCGCGCACACCCCGCAGAACGAGAACAGCAAAGCGACGGAAATGATCAATCGGTTATCGGTCGAACGCTTTTTCGGCATCAGCCATTTCATAAACAGACCGAACAGACCGCCGAGCAGCAGCACGCCGAGATTCATGGACAGCGGGAACAGGATATCGGTGAACCGGATCGATGCGTCCTGCGACAGAGAGGACAGCGCAAGCGAAATCGAGACGCTGTACGCGACCAGTCCGACGATATC
>CAYPYA010000038.1:0-4779 GCA_964414775.1 uncultured Ruminococcus sp.
TCTTTCACGGAAATGATCACGGGCTCGCCGCCCGCGGGCGACCAAACGTCGGAAACGGACGCATCCATCGCGCGGATGGCGGCTTCCTCGCTGGCGATATACACCAGATCGTCATGCTCTCCGACCACCATACTGCGCAGCTTCAACCGATCGTTGAGCGCCATCAGCCCGCCCGTATAGCCCAGCACGATGGAAAACGGTCCGGTGATCAGCAGTCCGGAGAAGACCGTCCGCAGCCATGTCAGCTTTTCGCGCTCCCCATCCGGCTTCTTTTCGATCGTGCTCCAGAACGGAGCGGCAATGACCGAGGCAAGCTCCCCGTAGGTCAGCTTCTTTTTGCGCAGCAGGTAATCCGCAATATAGGTGATGACCTCCGTATCCGTTTGCAGGGTGCATTGATAGCCGAACATCTCGATGAAGCGACGGTTCGCGTCATACGAGGAGATCTCCCCGTTATGCACCACCGAGCGATCCAGCAGAGTGAACGGGTGTGCGCCTCCCCACCAGCCGGGCGTGTTGGTCGGATAGCGTCCGTGCGCCGTCCACGAATAACCCTCGTACTCGTCCAGACGGTAGAACACCCCGACGTCCTCCGGGAATCCGACCGCCTTGAACGTCCCCATGTTCTTTCCGCTCGAAAACACATAAGCGCCGTCTACCGCCGTATTGATGTGCATGACGGTGCGCACGACAAACTCTTCCTCGTCCAGCTGCAAGCGGGACAGCACCGAGCCGAACGGAGAAACGAAATACCGCTTGATGATCGGAATGTCCGTGATCGCTTGGATCTTGCGGATGGGAATGTCCTCCTCCTGCACGATCTCAAACGATTCCTTTAAGTATGCTTCCGTTTGCTTCTTGCAGTCCCGATCCCGAAAGAAGATGTGCAATGCGTAAAAATCGCGGTATTCGGGATAGATGCCGTATCCGGCGAAGCCGCCGCCCAGTCCGTTCGAGCGGTCGTGCATGGGCTTCATGCTTTCGATGACCTTTTCCCCCGTCATGCGGTTTCCCGCGCGGGAAATGACAGCGGAGATCGCACAGCCGGACGGAATGCGAACCTGCCCTTCCAATTGTTTCATATCCACACCATTCCTTTACAAAAAGAAAGACGCCTGCAAAACCGGCAGGAAACATCCTGCCTGATTCCGCGAACGCCTTTGCTCACGAAACGCAGTATAGCACACTCTGCACGGTTTGTCAATACTTCTGTCGAAAGAAATTGCTTCTTTTTGCAAGTTTTTTAATTTGAAATTTCATATTTGACGGGTTTTAGAAATATTTTTCGGATTTTTGAAGGAATATTTGAAATTTCCTATTGACAAACTTCAAAAACGGGTGTATACTGTCCACGCAAAGGCAAAGGTGTCTGTGCAGGGAACGCTCGCTTCCCCGCACGGGCGCCTTTTCTCATTCATTATATAATATACCGAAAGGAAGAAACGAATGATGGAAGCAGTAACGGAATATTTCGGAAGTATGGTGTTTGACGAACGGGTGATGAAAGCGCGGCTGTCCGCGCAGACCTACCGTTCCTTAAAGAAAACCATTGATGAGGGCGAACCGCTGGATCTGTCGGTCGCCAACGCGGTCGCGGACGCCATGAAGGATTGGGCGGTCGAAAAGGGCGCGACGCACTACACGCACTGGTTCCAGCCGATGACGGGCGTGACCGCCGAAAAGCACGACAGCTTCATCTCCCCCGCGCCCGACGGACGCGTCATCATGGAATTCTCCGGCAAGGAGCTGATCAAGGGCGAGCCGGACGCGTCCTCCTTCCCGTCCGGCGGACTGCGGGCGACCTTCGAGGCGCGCGGCTACACCGCGTGGGACCCGACCTCGTTTGCCTTTATCAAGGGGAACACGCTCTGCATCCCGACCGCGTTCTGTTCCTACGGCGGGCACGCGCTGGACAAAAAAACGCCGCTTCTGCGCTCCATGGAAGCGCTCAACAAGCAGGCGATGCGTATTCTGGCGTTGTTCGGCAACACGGCGGTGCATTGCGTGCGCACCTCCGTCGGACCGGAGCAGGAATATTTCCTGATCGACCGCGAGATGTACAATAAAAGGAAGGATCTGATCTACACCGGACGCACCCTGTTCGGTGCAAAGCCCCCGAAAGGGCAGGAACTGGACGATCATTATTTCGGAACGATCAAGCCGCGCGTCGCGGCGTACATGGCGGAGCTGAACGAGGAATTATGGAAGCTCGGCATCCTTGCCAAGACCGAACATAACGAGGTCGCGCCCGCACAGCATGAGCTGGCTCCGATCTACACCACGACCAACATTGCGACCGACCATAACCAATTGACCATGGAGATCATGCAGAAGGTCGCGGCAAAGCACGGTCTGGTCTGTTTACTGCACGAAAAGCCGTTCGCGGGCGTGAACGGTTCGGGCAAGCACAACAACTGGTCGATCTCGACGGATATGGGAGTCAATCTGCTGAAGCCGGGCGAAACGCCGTATGAGAACGCACAGTTCCTGCTGTTCCTGTGCGCGGTCATCAAAGCGGTGGACGAATACCAGGACCTGCTCCGCATCGCGGTCGCGACTGCCGGAAACGATCACCGCTTGGGTGCAAACGAAGCGCCGCCCGCCGTCATTTCCATTTTCCTCGGAGACGAGCTGACCGCCGTTCTGGACGCAATCGAACACGATCTGCCGTACAGCGGGGCGGAGAAAACGCAGATGAAGCTCGGCGTCCACGTTCTGCCGAAGTTCCCGCGCGACACGACCGACCGCAACCGCACTTCGCCCTTCGCGTTTACCGGCAACAAGTTTGAATTCCGTATGCTCGGCTCGTCCAACAGCATCGCCTGCGCAAACATCATGCTCAACAGCGCGGTCGCCGAAGCGCTGCGTCAGTTTGCGGACTTTTTGGAGCAAAGCCAAGACTTCAACGCCGACCTGCACAAGCTGATCCAGAACACGATCCGCGCACACAAGCGCATCGTGTTCAACGGAAACGGATACGACGACGCATGGATCGAAGAAGCGACCAAACAGCGCGGACTGCTCAATCTGCGTACCACGCCGGACGCCATGCCGCACCTGCTGGATCAGAAGAACATGGAAATGCTGACCCGTCACAAGGTCTATTCCGAATCGGAATTGCAGTCCCGCTATGAGATCATGATGGAGAATTACTGCAAGACGGTGCACATCGAAGCGCTGACCATGATCGACATGGCGCGCAAAGAGATCCTGCCCGCCGTCGAAACCTATCTTGCGTCCGTCGCCAAGGCGGCAAAAGACAAAAAGGCGGTCAGCGAGGCTTTGGACTGCCGTTACGAAACCGAACTGCTCGGTCGTCTTTCCGCTCTGACGGTGCAGATCTCCGAACGCACCGACGCGTTGCAATCCGTTTGTGTAGGGATCAACGGGATCGGGGACATCACTTTGCAGGCCTATGCGATACGCGACGAGCTGATCCCCGCGATGGAAACGCTTCGCAAAGCCGCAGACGAAGCCGAAAGCGTCACCTCTGCCGAAGCATGGCCCTTTCCGACCTACGGAGACTTGCTGTTCGGAGTACGGTAAGCAGCTTCACGCAAGGCAACAAATAGCAAATCATAAAGAACGTCACCGCCGAAAGCAAGCAAAAGGGCTGTTTTCGGCGGTGACGGTTTTTCTAATGGGTCATTTGCTCTTGAAAAGGCGGTTTGCTCATACGCTTCGGCGTTGGGACAGCATCCAGTTCAGGATGTCATCGTCGGTATAGGCATACTCCCATGCGTTATGCCCGACGCCGTAGCAGATCTTGATCTGCGCGTGGCCGCCCCGCTGATTGATGGCGGACAGCATTTGTATGCTTTCCTGGATCGGAACGGCATTATCGCAGTCGCCGTGTACGATATAGGTCGGGATCTGCGCGATCTCGGACGCGTTCCAGCTGATCCCGCTTCCGCAGACCGGCAGGATCGCCGCAAACGCGCTCGGACGCGCCATGGCAAGCATCCATGTCCCCGTCCCGCCCATGGAAAGGCCGGTCAGATACACGCGGTCCGGATCGATCGGAAGGCTTTTTAGCATATCGTCCAGGAACGCAAGCAGGGATTCGGTGTAGCAGCCCCAGTACTTATGCTCGGGACATTGCGGAGCAAGAAAGATGAACGGATAGTCCTTTCCCTGCTCGCGGACGTATTTCATATACCCGTGCCGCATGGCGGCATCCGGGTCCTGTACGCGTTCCCCCGCTCCGTGCAAAAACAGCACCAGGGGGTATTTCTTTTGCCTGTCAAAGTCTTTCGGGAGGTATTCGATGTAGGAAAACGGGAAGTGCTTGTCGGTCTGCCATTGCTTTTGCGTATACATGTTCTGTTTCCTTTCGGTTTGACTTTCTATGCTTGTTGTTTCGATCGTGGTTTGGTAATATTGCTCCTGAAAAGAGATCAGACGCATCATGTCCGACGCGGTAAACGAACAGCCCTCCGGCGCGGCGATCAGCTTGTCCTCGACGTCATCCGCACGGAACGCGATCCCGATCACGCGGACGGTGCATTCCGCCACCGGACGGTCAATCCCCAGCACATAAACGTCCAGCTCCTCGCCGTCTCCGCCAATCACGCCCGCAAGATACCCGTAATTGATCGGATAGGTCAGGGTGTAGTTCTTCTTTTGATGCACATATCCGATCGGTCGGTCGATGCTCACCGTCACGGTCTTTCCGAGATACCCTCTGACAAGCGCCTTGCGTTCCCGTTCTGTCATACGTCCGCCTCTCTTTCACGTACAAACAGTATAGCACAGATTTTCCGTTTCGGCAAGACTTTT
>CAYPYA010000039.1:0-8183 GCA_964414775.1 uncultured Ruminococcus sp.
GGGTTTGCATTGCCGTGGGGGTATCTGCTCGGCTTGCGACCCGTCAAGCGTGCAAAATATTATTTGGACCGCGGATATTCGCCCGCAAACGTGGAAACCCTTTTTGTGAACGACTATGACGTTTTGCCGCAAAAGGCAAAGCTTGCCGTTGAGACGGCGCAGGTCGAGGAACGGATGCTGGAGCCCGTCACGACGCGGGACTGCGCGCTGTACCTATCCATTCCGTTTTGCCCGACCCGCTGCGATTACTGCTCGTTCATTTCCTGCGCAACGCCGCGTCTGCTCAGCCTGCTTCCGACCTATCTGGAGCGGCTCAAACGGGATCTGGCGGATACCTGCCGTGTGATCCGCGAACAGGATCTGCGCCTGATCTCGGTCTATATCGGCGGCGGAACGCCCTCGATTTTGACCGCCTTGCAATTGCAGGAGCTTCTGTCTGCTCTGCAAGCACACCTTCCGACCTCCCATTTGCGGGAATTTTCCTTTGAAGCCGGCAGACCTGATACCGTCAATGAAGAAAAACTGCGGCTTTTGAAAGCGAACGGCGTTACCCGTATCAGCATCAACCCGCAAACCACCAATGAAGAGGTTTTGCAGCGCATCGGCAGACAGCACAGCGTCGATTCGTTCTTCCGTGCCGCGCATCAGGCGATGAGCATCGGCTTTGACGCGGTCAACGCCGATCTGATCGCGGGTCTGCCGGGAGACACGCGCGAAAGCTTCGAACAAAGCCTTTCCGATGTGATGAGCATCGGATTTGAAAACATCACGGTACATACGCTGAGCGTGAAGAAGTCGGCGACTCTGCGCTTTTCCCAACGGCGTGTGTACGATCCGGAGGGGGAGACGGCGCGCGATTGCGTGGAGTACGCGTGGAAAACGCTGAAGGAACGCGGCTGGCGTCCGTATTACCTGTACCGTCAAAAGAATATCGTCGGCAACGCGGAGAACGTCGGATATGCTCTGCCCGGCAAGGAAAATCTGTATAATGTTCTGATGATGGAAGAATATTCCACGGTGTTCTCCTGCGGTGCGGGCGCGATCACCAAGCTGGTCTCGCCGGACAGGGAGAACATCTGTCGGCTCGCGTTTCCGAAGTATCCGTATGAGTATCTGGATGCGGACAACGGCATCCGTGAAGCGGAGATCGAACGCTTCTTTTGCACGCTTCAACAGCAGAAAGGATGAGTCTGATGCAAGAAAAACAATATGAAGACCAACTGCGCGCCTGTGCGGAAACCATCTGCAGCCGTCCCGCATTGCGCTGGGTGATGATCGCCGGCGGCTCCTGCGCCGGCAAGACTACGACGACAAAAAAACTTTCCCGTCTGATACGGGAAAACGGCAGACCGGTCGAAATGATCTCGCTGGACGATTACTATCGCAACCCCGAAAACGCCGTCTATCTGCCCAACGGAAAGCCCGATATCGAGGGCTTGCAGAGCCTGCGCTTGGACCTGCTGCGCGAAACCATGCGCCTGCTGACCGAGAACCGTCCCGCGCCCATCCCGTTTTTTGATTTTCAGGCACGTCGGCGTATGGATCATTACCGCGTCCTGCAGCCGCAGGAGAACGGGGTGATCATGGTCGAGGGACTGCATGCGCTCAATCCCGCGATCTGCGTGCCGGAGCAAACGCCGGATACCATGTTCCGTATCTACCTGTATGCGGAATCCGGCGACGGACTGGACAGCCGCTTTTTGCGCCGCTTGGTGCGGGATTCCCGTTACCGTGCGGCGGGCGCGACGGAGACCTGCGCGCAATGGGACACGGTGCGCCGTGCGGAAAAGGAAACGATCGAGCCGTTTGCTTACCTTGCGGACTGCGCGATCAACACCTACTTTGATTATGAGCATCAGATTTTGGCTGATGACGCCGTGGCGGTGCTGAAAGGACTTTCCGAAGAGGATCCGCATTATGAACAGGCAAAGAAATGGATCGCCGAATTGGAAGCCGTTCCGTCTCTGTCGGATGCGTTCGTTCCGCCGGATTCTCTGCTGCGGGAATTCATTTGAACCGTATGGAAGTAAAAGCAGGACAACAAAAGAATAAGAGCTTTCTCGTGGAAGCGGGGATCATCTCCGTTTCCAGCTTCATCGTAAAGCTGATCGGCGTGCTGTTCAAGATCCCGCTTGCCAATATGCTGGGCGAGAGCATGGGGATCTTCAGCGCCGCGTTTTCCCTGTATACCATGCTGTACATGGCGGCTACCAGCGGACTTGCCGTCGCCGTCAGCCGCATGGTCTCGGTGTCCGAACAGCGCGGGCGGGAACAGGAGGTGCGGCGCACCCTGCGGGTGTCCCTGATCCTGTTTACCTTGATCGGTGTCACCGTTACGGTTTTCATGCTGCTTGCGGTTGGACCGTTCTACCGCGCGACGGCGCACAGCGACAGCGTCCTTGCGGCGCGCGTCCTCTCACCGGCGCTGCTGTTCAGCTGCATCTGTACGGCATATCGCGGATACTACCAGGGACTGCATAATATGTATCCGACCGCGATCGGACAGCTGATCGAAGCGGTCATGAAGATCAGCCTGGGCTTGGGGCTTACCGCGTTGGCGCAGAGCTTGGGCTGCTCCGCGTCCGTGCAGGCTGCTTGTGCCGTCAGCGGCATGACGGTCGGCATGTTCTTAGAGACCGTTATGCTGGTGATCTACAATCGATATACCCGTTCCCGCAGGGGAGTCGGGAGTGACAGGCGATCCGCTTCTCCCGAACGGTTGGCAAAACGGCTGATCAGGATCGCGCTCCCCGCGACGATCGTCGCGTCCATGCTGTATCTTGCGAATTTCATGGATACCGTGCTGATCAAAAAATGTCTGATGTTCGGCGGCATCGCGGAGGGGATCGCGGAAGAGCTGTATGCCGCGTACACCTCCTATCCCACCGCCATTTCGGAGTTGTTCCCGTCAACGCTGATCTATCCGATCGCCATCAGCGTGCTTCCCGCCGTCTCTGCGGCAGCGGCTGTCGGGGACAGGAGGAAAACCAATCGGAATGTCATGCAGTCGGTTCGCATCAGCATCATCATCGGCCTGCCGTGTGCAGCCTTTCTGGTTGCGACCGCGCCCGCCTGTCTGAATCTTTTGTACAGCGGTGCGCTGCAACAGTATACGCACATTGACGCATTGGCGGTTTCTTCCTCCTCTCTGCGTATTTTGGCGCTTTCCATCGTCTTTATGGGGATCGTCTCGACTACGGGCGCGCTCCTGCAGGCGATCGGGAAAATACGTAAGCAAATGATCTCGGTCGCGATCGGCGTTTGCGGCATGATCCTGGTCGAAGCGCTCGGCGTTTCGGGCTTTTTGGGCATTTACGGCGCACCGATCGCAACGCTTTGCTGCTATATGATCGTGTCCTGTATCAATCTGTTCTTCCTGTCGAAATATACGTCCGCTCCGCTGTATCCCGGCCGCCTGTTTGTCAGACCGCTTTGCTGCGCGGCTCTGACCGCGGCGGTGACGTTCGGCGTGTACCGCCTGTCCTCCCTTGTCCTTTCCGGCAACGGCAGATTGCAGGCGTTGATCCTGCTTTGCATTTGCGGCGTGGCGGCGGTCGCTTCGTATGTCAGCTCGATGCTGCTGTTCTGCGGCATTACCGCGGATGAAGTGCGTCTTTTGCCGAAAGGAAATCAAATCGCGTCATTTTTGATACGGAAAGGGTGGCTGCACGATGTCCGTTGAACAGATGCGGGCGAAAAAACGGTATACGTTCGCGGATCTGAAAGAGATCGTCGAAATTCTGCGTTCTCCTTCGGGTTGCCCTTGGGATCGCGTACAGACGCATGAAAGCATTCGGAACAACTTTTTGGAGGAAGCCTACGAAGCCGTGGACGCGCTGGACCAAAAGGATCCTGTCGGTCTGCGTGAGGAATTGGGCGACGTTCTGTTTCAGGTCGCGTTCCATGCCCGCTTGGAGGAGGAATCCGGCGGCTTTTCGCTGGAGGACGTCTGCGACGATATCTGCCGTAAAATGGTGATCCGACATCCTCATGTGTTCGGGGAACAGCTGGTCGGAGAGGACGGAGCGCCGCTTCGCGACTGGGAAGCGATCAAGGAAAAAACGCACAAGCGTTCCTCTGCCGAGCAAGCGCTGCGGGCGATCCCGCGCGCATTGCCCGCGCTGATGCGTGCGGAAAAGCTCGGTAAGAAATCGGAATCATTTGGATTCGGCTGGAAGGACAGCAAAGAAGCCCTGCAAAAGGTGCAGGAGGAGCTTTCCGAAGTGCAGCAGGCGCTGGCAAACGGAAATGCCGACGACACACGCGAGGAATTCGGAGATCTGCTGCTTGCGGTCGCGGACGCTGCGCGTCTTGCCGGAGTTTGCGCCGAGGAGGCGCTGACGCTTGCGAACGATAAGTATGTCGAGCGGCTTTCTCTTGTGGAGATGCAATGTGTGCAGCAGGGACGCGCGATCGCGGACGTCGACCGATCGGAATTGCTTCTTTTTTGGGAAAATGCAAAAAAAGAGCATGAAAATAAGGAAAAAAACTTAAAAAATGCAGATTTCCTCTTGCAAAAGAATGAATAACATGGTATACTGTATCTGACATTATATTTGAAAGATAAAGGAGAAATCAAAAATGACAAAGGCTACACTCGTTGAAATGGTCGCGGAAAGCGCGGGCATTAAGAAGAAGGAAGCAGACGCCGCTGTAAAGGCAGTTTTTCAGGCGATTGAAAACGAACTGGTTACCGGGGGAAAGGTGCAGATCGCGGGCTTCGGTATTTTCAAGGTGAAGGAGCGTACCGCCAGAACCGGACGTAACCCCAGAACCGGCAAAGCCATTTCCATCAAAGCGTCCAAGATCCCTGCGTTTGTTGCGGGTAAAGCCCTCAAAGACGCCGTAAACAACTGAATTTTTGTATCCCGGGCGGGGGTCAACCCCGCCCGGGAAATGTCCTGTGAGGATGTATTCCATGCGATTGGATAAATTTTTGAAGGTGTCCCGTATCATCAAACGGCGGACGGTGGCGAACGAAGCGTGTGACGGTTCGCTCGTGACCGCCAACGGTCGTGCCGCCAAGGCGTCCTACGACGTCAAGGTGGGGGACATATTGGAGATCACGTTCGGAACGCGCACCACCAAGCTGCGCGTTTTGTCCGTAGAGGATCACGTCGGAAAAGCGGAAGCGTCGGAAATGTACGAGATCCTGTCATAAACGGATGTAAGGATTCATAAGGTATCATAGAAGCTACGAAAGGGCGGATACCTGTATGAATACCGATTCTACCAAGCATTCCCTGACGCTTACCAACCGTGAGGCGCTGAAGATCACCGCGGTGAACGAGGTCTTGAATTTTGATGAAACCATGGTCAGCATGTCTGTCGGAGACGCTGTTTTGAACGTCAGCGGCAGCTCGCTGTCCGTGACGGGTCTTTCTCTGGAAAACGGGGAAGTGACCGTTTGCGGCTGCATCGACGCGATCGTCTATCTGGACGGTGCGAAAAAGAAGAAAGGCTTCGGTCGGTTTTTCGGCGCATGAATGTACCGTATCTGCTTCATTTTCTGCTTGCCTTGTGGTCATTGCTGACCGGGCTGGCATTAGGGTTCGTGTACGAATTTTTTCGCATTCTGCATCGCCTGCATCCGCGTGCGAAATGTCTGCTTTTTGCGGAGGATCTTCTTTTTTGCCTGATCTGCACCGTGAGCCTGATGCTCTTGTTCTTCAATCTGTCCTTCGGGCGTATGCGTCTGTATGCGTTCGTCGGATGCGCGATCGGCTTTACCGTTTGGTATTTCACGTTGGGAAAGCTGTTTCGCAAACTGCTTGCAAGGCTTGACCGTCTGATCCGTCCGCGCTTGCGGCATCTGCGTGCCGTGCTGTATACGGCGAGGGAAAGACACCGCTTTTCCCGAAAAGCCCGTAATGGGTTCAAAATACTGCAAAAGTGTTTACAAATAAAAGACAAGGAGGAGTCCCGCCATGCGGCGCAGCCATAAAACCAATCTTGCGGTCAAGGTCGCGCTTGGCGTGATCCTCGTGATCCTGTTTATTTCTGTGGTCAATATGCAGTTGAGTCTGAAGGAATTGCGTGAGTTGAACGAGGAATTGTCCGATCAGGTGGTCGAACTGAAGGACGGCATCGAGGAGACGAATTACCGTCTGGCGTCTGAGGTGGACGATTCCTATATCGAGCGGTATGCGCGGGATAAGCTCGGTCTGCGCTTCCCGAACGAGCGGATATATTACAACGATGTTGCGGATTAGGCGGAACCGAACGAAAGACGCGGAATGCCTCATATCCGGAAAGGTTTGGTCGACGGAATGCAAGTGGAAGCAGGGAAGAAAGTGAAAGGGGTCGTTACCGGGATCACGGATTTCGGTGCCTTTGTGAAGCTGGAGGACGGGTCTGTCGGAATGATCCACATTTCACAGGTATCGGACAGTTATGTTTCCGATATCAAGCAGTTCCTTTCTGTCGGACAGGAGGTCGAGCCGACCGTTTTGTTCGTAAATGAAAAGGGACGTATCGCCCTGTCTCTGAAAACGGGAAAACAGCCGCAGCGTACGCGCGAGAAGCCGTCGGGCGGACAACCGATCCTGTATGAGTCCGCGCCGAAGCCGACCTCTTTTGAAGATATGCTGAGTCGGTATAAGTCCGAAAGCGAGGAAAAGATCAGCGATTTGCGAAAAATGGCGGGAAACGGCAGAAATGTACATAAACGCAGAGGAAAGTGAACACATTGGGGCAGATCCCTGCAAATTGCCGCATAGCGCTTGCCGCATAGTGCCGCGCAAACGGAACGGTGCGCACTTTTCTCTATACAAAGTCATTGAAAAAGCGGGTGGCATTTTGGTTATGCTATACCGCTTGTTTTCATTTGTTTGAAAAGAAAGGATGTGTTTGGTATGAGAACGATACAAGCGTCGTGCGTTACGCAGACGGTACGCGATCTGTTCATCCGTGCCAATTATGAATTGCCTGACGACCTTTGCGCCTGTCTTGCGGACTGCCGCACGCGGGAAACGGAGGAACCGGCAAAAACCATGCTGGGGATCATTTGCGATAACGCCGAGACGGCGCGGAACGAGCATATCCCGATCTGTCAGGATACGGGCATGGCGGTCGTGTTCGCGGAGATCGGGCAGGACGTACATATCGAGGGCGGTCTGTTCCGCGACGCGGTCAACGAAGGGGTCAGACAGGCGTATCGGGACGGGTATTTGCGCAAATCCGTTGTCGCCGATCCGCTTTCCCGCGTCAATACTACGGATAACACCCCGGCGGTGCTCTATACGGAACTGGTCGAAGGGGAAAACATTCGTCTGTATGCGCTCCCGAAGGGCTTCGGCAGCGAGAACATGAGCCGTCAGAAGATGTTCAATCCTACGGTCAGTACGGACGAGCTGGTTGCGTTCGTTGCGGAAACGGTACGCATCGCGGGCGGAAACCCCTGTCCGCCGCTTGTCATCGGCGTCGGGATCGGAGGAACGTTCGATTATTCCGCCGTGCTTTCCAAGAAGGCGCTGTTACGCGAGGTCGGCAGCTATCATCCGACCTACGGCGCGCTGGAAAAACGGATTTTGGAAGCGGTCAACCAAACGGGTGTCGGCGTCCAGGGACTCGGCAAGGGAGTCACCGCGCTGTGGGCGGCGGTGGAGACCTACGCGACGCATATCGCGGGACTGCCGGTCGCCGTGAACATCTCCTGTCATGTGACGCGTCATGCGTCGGCGGTCCTCTGACGGTTTGACAGTTTGACAGGCGAAAAAGAAAGGGATAGGGAAGGTCATCAAAATGATTCGTTTGGTCGCAACCTGCCTGTTCGGGCTGGAAAAGGTTTTGGGAGAGGAGATCGACGCGCTCGGCTATCACCGACTGTCTACGATCGACGGGCGCGTGATATTTGAAGCGCCGGAACACGCCGTTGTTGTTTGCAACCTGCGCTTTCGTTATGCGGAACGCGTCATGATTCTTTTGGCGCAGTTCCCCGCAAAGAGCTTTGAGGACCTGTTTCAGGGGACGAAGGCGATCCCGTGGGAGGATTGGATCGGCAGGGAAGGCGCTTTCCCGGTCAAGGGACACGCGGTCAAGTCCACGCTGTTTTCCGTTCCCGATTGTCAGAAAATTGTTAAGAAAGCCGTCGCCGACCGCCTTTCCTCCGTCTATCACCTGCAAAGACTGCCCGAAAGCGGGACGAACTATCAAATCGAATTCTTCCTTTTGCGGGACGAAGC
>CAYPYA010000040.1:0-5584 GCA_964414775.1 uncultured Ruminococcus sp.
AACGCACATGCTTTGCAAAAATAAAAGGCTTTATCTGCAATGAGATAAAGCCCGTTTTTGCGCTTTACAACCACTCATTTGACACGTCCGGCAACGCTTTTCCCTTTTTACGGCGGAAACTCCGTCGAAACCTATCGGGGGATCAACCGGCATATACTGCATAAGCCCCGCTTCGGTCACGCAACTCGAAGGTGATAGCCATTCGCGCCGAACCCCGCCTCGCACCGACCGGCGGCTCTCTGTGCTTCGTATCAACGAAT
Organism: uncultured Ruminococcus sp.; assembly: GCA_964414775.1. Lineage (GTDB taxonomy): Bacteria > Bacillota > Clostridia > Oscillospirales > CAG-382 > Coliplasma. Next base: position 261 of record CAYPYA010000040.1, read on the forward strand.
GCCCTTGTCCTTGTCATAGTTTTTATGTGATTTGCGAGCATTATAGCACGCTTTTTTTCGTTTGTCAAGAGGGAATTTGCATTTTTTTGCATTTTTCGTTTGGGAGCGGCTTCATGGTATCACGATTCCATACGCGTAAGTGGGATATGAGACGATACGCCTATTTATTTTACATAATAGCAGTAGTCCATGATGATATTGCCGTGTTCATCCGGTGTTGTAAATCTTGGGCAAAGACAGTTTTCAAATGACCATACACCGTTGTCTGCATCCTTCCAAAGTTCAAAGCCTTTGTCTGTCACAGCCTTCATACACCCGCTTGTATCGTGAACATCATTTTCTTTACCGTAAATCCAGCAAGTTCCAAGACCTATAGCCGGAAAATCCACGGAATCAAATCCGTCCGGCACGGTAGTGCCGGCAGGTGTAAAGATTCCGATCCAATATGCAAAGGGGGCATTTTCGCAGCGGCGCTCCAATCCTACATAGCCGCCTCCGTTTTCCCATATGTTAAGAATCGAATCCATGCCACCCATCGCTTTTTCAATTTGATCAAACCAACCGTTTGCAAACCATTCGCCCCAATGTCCAAAATCATCGTATTTCTTTCCGATAAATCTCAGCGCGGGAATGTTTTCTTTGAATACTTTAATAATTTCTGCCATATTTATGACCATTCCTTTCTAATCGGTACATATATCCGCTCTGTATATTTTTTGCTTGCTTCAATATAGCTTTCAAGTTCGAAACCGTCTGCTCTATGATATCCGCTGTTTGGCAACCAATCACGATAAATCCAATCCCAAGTATTACGTATGGTATTTACAAAATCATGCTGATTCGCTGAAGGTGTTTCAAATACGGCATAAAGCCCGCCGCTTATTTGAAGTTTCAAAGTATTTTGAGGGTTGCCCTTAACAGCATCGGTTTTTATGCCAATATAATAATTTAGTCGCCCCTTTACATTATCCCATATCATGACGCCGAAATCTTCAACAATATCACCGCCGGATAGCTTGACCGACCGTTTTTCAGCATTGTATTGATTCCAACATTTCGGCGGCAACTTTTCATCGAACTGGTATACCGTCAAGGTAAATTCTTTGAGATACAGCATTGACACTGTTGGTTGCGAATTGGAATGTTCAAACGAAAACGGCATGAATAATCTTAGACTGCAATTTGCTGTTTTCCATTGGGTTGGCAAAATGCCGTGTTCGTTTTTAAAGGCGCGGGTGAAATTTTCTTTAGAGTTGAAACCATATTCAAAAGCAATATCTGATATCGGACGGTTTTGATCCCCTACACGAAGTACGATCTCAGAGATCCTGCGTTTGCGTATGTAATCGGCAGGCGTAAGGCGGATGTGTTTGCGAAATACACGGATAAAATGATATTCGGAATAACCTGAAATGCGTGCAAGCGTTTCATTATTAAGTTCCTCTATCAGATGCTCTTCTATATAATTCAATACACGCTGAACTTGCATCCGTTCCATGATTTCACCTCGCAAGGAAATTATATCATAACGGAAATAAGAATGATTGATAAAAATTGCGGTCTTTCACATGAAATTTGTATGCCTAATGGATACTTTGGCTTAAGAAAGTAAGTAACACTGTATATCATCGCCTGATATACAGTGTTATCAAGGACTTATCCGGTCAAGCGACTTTATCGCGGGAAATGAAGCCATTCGTCCATCGCGTCGGTGCGCTTTTGCAGATAGGCTTGGATCAGCGTCAGACTGCCCGCTTTTTCGTTTAACGCGGGATTCAAGGACAGCTCCGTTTCCGCAAGCGTCGCTTCCATCCGCGCGTACGCTTCCGAAAAGTCCGCAAACGGCTTTCCGTCCTGCAGAACCGTCCCGCGAAGAAACGCGTACCGTGCCTGCAATTCCTCCGCGTAGACATCCGTCAGCCGTTCCCATAGCAGATTTTCCCCGTCATACGTGATTTTGCCGTCAACGCTTTGCGGGATGGACGCCTGTCCGTCCTGTAAGCTGCCGTCCGACCGCAGTCCGTAGGTGCAGGTCAGGTCGTAAAAGGCGGGACGCCAGATGCCGTCCGTCGTGTACCAGACCGTGCCTTCCGTGTCCTCCTGCAGCCCGAAAAAATGCAGCAGCAGGAAGTAATCGAACAGAGCGTTGAGGTCCGTGTACTGCGTCAGCTGGGTCTTGAACGCCGTGTCCGACGAATTTCGCACGAACGCGCTGAAGCCGGAAAAGCTTTCCTTTGCCCACGCGGTGTCCTGCGTCGTACAGCCGAGGAATCGGAAATCGCCGTTTTCTTCGTCGTAGGACGGTCTTGCGCGAAAATGGCATCCGTCGTCCGTCCCCATCGTGCGCAGAGCCGCCGCGGTCGTGCCGCTCAGCGTGGAGAACCAGCTGTCCTCCGGCGGCAGCAGCGCATACAGCCCGCGGTAGTCGCCGTTGCTGTAGATCTGAACCAAATGTGAACCCACCGTCCGACGCACGACGGAGCGGCTTGCCGCGTCGCTTTCCGTTCCCGCACAGGAACGCCAGAGCGTCTGCGCCGCCAATGCGCGGGTCAGCGTCGCGTCCGGCGAGAGGGTGCAAAGCCGGTATTCGTTCCGCTCCCCCCAGCCGAGATCGACAATGTAGGGCTGCTGCGTCTGCGGGTCGGAAAGCAGGGTCAGGGTGTAGTCCTGCTTCCCCGTGCCGCCCGCCGCGTTCAGCACGGCGGTGCAGGAAAAGCGGAGCTTGCTCCCGTCGGAATACAGCAGGGAAGTCGTTTGCCCCGCGTCAAGGGCAAAGGAGACCGCCTGCGAGCCTGCCTGTGACGGATCGTCCTCCCCGTCGGAGGGTTGTTTTTTGCCGTCGGTCAGATAGAGCTTCGGCAGGGCGGAGGCGTTTTCCGTGTCGCGCGTCTCCAGAATGCCGCAGATGCTGCAGATGCGGTATTCCTCGCCGCCCTCCGTCAGCGTCGCGTGCTTTTCACCGGGAAGAAAATCGCCGAACAGATGCGGCGTTTGCGCCTGGTAGTCGGAATAGTAGGTGTCCCCGCAGGAGCAGGAGTTGATGGTGTACCCGATGCTGTTGCAGGTCGGGGGAATGATGGTGCGGGTGTAGGCGTGCTGGTGCGCTCCGCAGCCGGATAAACAAAACAGCAGTGCGGCGCACAGCAGACAGGACAGATAGTTGTTTCTCTTGCTCATGTTGACCGTTCCTTTCCCGTATTTTTTCACCGAGCTTATCCCCGCTTCTTCCGCTGCCAACGGACGATCGCCCAAACCAGACCGACCGCCAGACAGCCCGACAGCGCGGCGATCAGCGTTTTCGGCAGCTCGCCGGAGGCTTCCTGCTTTGTTTCCTGCTCCTGCATGGACAGCATTGCTTTCGCCGATTCCTCGTAGGACGGGTCCGCCTCCATGTGAAGATAGCAAAGCCCGTCTATCAGAATGCCCTCATCGGTCTGCTCAAACCGAAAGGACTCGACCTCTCCGCCCGCGACGGAAAGATACAGCCGCTGCTCGTAAACGCCGTAACGCATCATGTGGACCGTACTGCCGATGAACAGATACCCCGCTCCGTCCGAAAAGAAGCGATACCCGACGTGCAGATCCCCCTCTGAGAGGTAATATGCGCCGTCCAAATAGGTCTCCCCCTCGTGGATCTGTTGCTGCCCCGAGCAGCCGCAAAGCAGACAGAGCGACAGCAAAGCCGACAACACCAATGAAATTGTCATTCTGATTTGATGCTTTCTTGCCATCATATGTATGTCCTCACCGCAGCATGTCCAAACGTTTTGCATTTTTGTATGTCATATCAGTTTATTATACCCCATCCCGCGGAATTTGTCAATCCCGAAAGAAAAAAGGCGAAAAAGGGGGAACCTTTCTTGAAAAGTTCCCCCACGGGTACATGTCTTTTTCAGCCGTTTGCGAATTTCTGCTGTGCTTTGGTGATCTTCTGCTGTTCGACGTTCGTATTTTTGTACCAGCCCTTTTGCGACATCTTGTCGTAGATCTGCTTCTGCATTTGCAGACTGCGGTTCAGGGAGCTGTCGAACGCGCTGCGCACGCGCTCGGTCGAGGACTCGATGGTGCCGTGCAAATACAGATCGCCGACGCCCTTGGTGGTCAAAAGGATGCTTTCCATCAGATTTCTGTCGTCCATGTGTTTTCGTTCCTTTCTTGCTTTACAGCGCGTTGTAGAGGGTACGGAAAAGCTCTTGGTGGGTGGCGGCAAGCCCGCTGACGAAGTTTTTCAGATCCGGGTCGGTCAGCTTGGCGGCACATTCCGTGCATTGCGCCTGCAAAAACTGCTCGTGCTGCAATGCGTCCTCAAGGTACAGAAGTTCTTTCTCACTCATGTTTGTTACCTCCGAATAAAGAATGGAAAAAGAATGAAAAAAGGTCTTTACATCCCCGCGTCTTTTGTGATACAATAAGAAAAAGCAATGCCCTCTTTTCTTGCTTTTGCTCACGGTGTCTTGCAAAAACGGGGGATATGTACGGCTGTCTTTATGGTTGCCGCCGCGTGCGGTTTTTATGCAAAAGGAAAGGAATTTTTCTATGGGTGCGTATGAGATCGGTTGTGTCACCGTCGGCACATTGAACACCAACTGCTATATCGTCAAGGATCGGAAAACCAAGGACGCCTGCGTCATCGATCCCGGAGACAATCTGATTTTGATACAGGACGCACTGCACCGCATGGACGCGCGCTGCCGTTTGATCTTGCTGACGCACGGGCATTTCGATCATATCCTTGCCGTGGGCGATCTGCGCTCCGCGCGTGTTCCCGTTTGCATTCACCGCAACGACGCGCATATGCTGACGGAAAGGGATATGTTTTCCGCTCTTGTCCCGTTTGACCCGCGTCCGTTTGCTCCCGCGGAATATCTGTTCGACCGAGAGGGAAACTATACGGTCGCCGACTTCACCTTCTATGTCATTCCTTCTCCCGGACATACCGCGGGAAGCGTTTGCTATCTGTTCGGAGACGATCTGTTCACCGGAGACACGCTGTTTCGCGGCAGCATCGGAACGCTGGATTTCGGCGGCGATGCCGACGCGATGCGGAAAACGCTGAAAATGCTTTGCAGTCTGCCGGGCGATTATACCGTTTATCCCGGACATGAGGGAAAAACCACCCTGTCCGACGAAATCGCAACCAACCCGCATTTGCAGGAATTCCGAAGAAAATAATTCGTCTGCTCAAAAAGGCAATTTCCTTTTTCTCGATATAAAACAAGCCGTTTTCGGAGTCATGCCCCGAAAGCGGCTTTGCTTGTGAAAATTGTCGCGCTTCTTTGTGATCGATCAGTCCGTTTTTACCATTGAATTCCTTCGTCGTCCTC
>CAYPYA010000041.1:0-11817 GCA_964414775.1 uncultured Ruminococcus sp.
AAGCTCCAGCACGCATTCGGATATGGTTTCCGGCATACGTCCCTCGGTCAGCGAAAAGCCGTTGCAGCGGCTTTCGGGCGGTTCGGAAAAGCCCCATGTGCGGGCGGTCACATCGTCGCCGGACGGATCGGTCAGCACAAGATCAAGGCTGTACCCCGCCTGCACCGTTTCCACCGAGGGCAGTCCGCGCAAGGCGTTCAGGTCGTCCTCGGTCAGCCCCGCAGTTCCCTTGATTTGCAGATCCATGGTGCGGTACCGGCGATAATAACCGTCCGCCGTGTCCTGCATATCCGGACAGGTGGAAAACAGCCCGACCAAAAAGCCGCACCCCAGGGCAACGATGGCAAAGATCGACAGGAAGCGCGGCAGTCCGCGCAGGATGGAACGCCGCAGAAGCGTCCGATGGCGAGCGGTCATGCCGCTGTACGCAACCGCTTTTTGACCGATACGGGAGCAGATGCTTTTGAGCTTGCTTCCGACGGTCTTGCATAGCATCTTGATATCCATACGGTCTACCACTCGATCTCGGACACGTCAAGCGGGTCACTCTGCGTCCGCACGTCCGTGACCGTTCCGTTGCGTACCGTAATGACGCGATCCGCCATTTTGGTGATCGCCTGATTATGCGTGATGACCAAGACGGTCTTTCCTGTATTGCGGCAGGTGTCCGAAAGCAGTTGCAGAATGGATTTCCCGGTCTGATCGTCCAGCGCGCCGGTGGGCTCATCGCACAGCAGAAGCTTCGGATTCTTCGCCAGCGCGCGGGCGATGGCGACGCGCTGCTGTTCCCCGCCGGAAAGCTGAGCGGGGAAATTCCCCATACGTTCTCCCAATCCGACGGCACGCAGCGTTTCCGCGGCGTCCAGATGCTTCGGGCAGAGATCGCAGGCAAGCTCCACGTTTTCCAGCGCGGTCAGGTTTGCGACGAGATTGTAAAACTGAAAGACAAAGCCGACGTCAAAGCGGCGGTACTCCGTCAGCCTGCGGCGCCGATAGCCGCTGATCTCCTCGCCGTCCAGAAAGATCTTCCCGTCCGTGCAGGTGTCCATTCCGCCGAGCATATTCAAAAGCGTGGTCTTCCCCGCGCCGGACGGGCCGACGATCACGCAAAACTCCCCCTTTTCGACCGAAAACGATACACGGTCGACCGCAAGCAATTCCGTTTCACCGGTTTTGTACCGTTTGGAAACGGATTCAAAGCGAACGAATTCCATGATGGACAATCATCCTTTCTCAGGTGAGTCTGGTTCCGGAAGGCATTTCGGCTTTCCCTTTCCGAACCAAATGCACCCCAGTATACCGCATTTCTTCCTTTTTGTCAAATCCCGCGCATAAAAAATCGAAAATATTAACAAAATGTTAATCAAATCGGAATCATATGTGCTATAATAAGGATGTCATACTTGCGCGAAATTTGAAAAAGTGATTTCTTTTCGGAATTTCGGCAAGCAGAAAGCGTCAAAGGCTTTCGTGTTCACACGTGTTTACACGTGTTTACACATGTGAACACATGTTCACAATAAGAGAGGAATGGTCATCAGCATGGTTAGCAAGGCATTACAGGAAGCGGGCGGCGAGCTGGGCTTCACCTATGTGCCGGAAAAGGGATATCTATACGGCGTTTACGGCGGTTATCTGGTCACCCTGACCGACGCGGGAAACAGCAAGACCGTTTTCCTGAATTACTACTTATCCTTAGAGGACGAGGACGCGGAGTCGGTCGCCCTGCTGGAGCTGTCCGAAGCGTTGAAGTGCGCGACCGATACGCTTTCGGTCACCGACTGCGACGTGCAGAAGGACGGGCTGCTCTGCACGGTGCGCTGTGATATGGAAGCGTTCTTTGCCCTGCTCGACCGTCTGATCGGGCTTCTGAAGGAGAAACAGCTTGCGGGCGTTACCCATTGCAGCCGCTGCGGAAACCGCATCGGCAAGCGTTATCCGAAGAAATTCACCGTTGGGAACAAAAACTACCTGTACTGCGAGCATTGCGCTTTGGACGCGCTGGAGGAAAGCGCAAAGGCGATCCCGGAGGAGAGTGCGCTTCCGAAAAAGGCGGGGCTCGGCGTACTCGGCGCCGTTTGCGGCGGGCTGGTCGGCATTTTGCTGTATCTGCTGTTCTACCGTCTGCTCGCGCCGTTGTTTACGGATTCCGCCCTTGAGATCCGTTACGTTCTTTGCGCGTTGGGATTTGCAACCGCCGCGCTTACCTATCTCGGCTTCCGACTGCTCTGCAAGCGGCCGTGCAAAGCCGCTTACGTCAGCGTTCCGATCGTTTCCCTGCTGGCGACTGCCGTCGGGCAGTATTTCGGCTGTTTCCTTTCCTATGCGCACATCCAGGGCTTTTCCCTGTCGCAGGCGGTCAAGCTTCCCTCCATGTGGCTGATCCACTTCCGTTCGACGATGGACACCTCTCTTTCCTATGAGGAAAGCCAGCTGGCATTGTACAACATTTCCCCGTTGTTTTACAAGCTGCTCGGCTTCAGCCTGCTGTTCGCGCTGATCGGCGGGATCATCTTCCTGATGGGTCTGCACGAAAAGAGCGTGGCGAAAGCGCAGCCGGCCGAAGTGGAATCGCTCCGCATCAGCCTGCCCAAGCCGCAAGAGGACGCGGCGGACTCATGACCAGAAGCGGGACCCGCTTGCACATCCGGGCGGTAACCCCGATTGAATCAAAGCAAATGAAGGAGAATCGTTATGTATGTTCTGATTGTTGAAGACGAAAAGAGCCTTGCCGACAGCTTGGGAGAAATGATGCGGGGAAGTCACTACGCCTATGACATCGTGTACAACGGCGAGGACGGCCTTTCCTACGCAGAAAGCGGACTGTACGACGTGATCTTGCTGGATATCCTGCTGCCGAAAATAGACGGACTCACGGTTCTGAAGCGGCTTCGGGAAAAGAAGATCGATACGCCTGTCATCCTGCTGAGCGCGCTCAGCGACACGACACACAAGGTACGCGGACTGGACTGCGGGGCGGACGATTACATCGCCAAGCCGTTTTCCAAGGACGAGCTGTTCGCCCGTATCCGAGCCAATTCCCGTCGGCACGGCGAGGTCATTCTGGAAACGCTGAAGTTCGGCGATCTGACGCTGAGCCTTTCCGACGGAATGCTGACCTGCGGGAAAAAGTCCATTTGGCTGGCGTACAAGGAGTTTGCCATCTGCAAGCTTTTGGCGGGAAGCCCCGGAAAGCTCTTCCCCAAAGCGGAGGTATTCACAAAGGTCTGGGGGTATCTGAGCGAATCGGAAAGCAATTCGGTCGAGGTTTATATTTCCTTCCTGCGGAAAAAGCTCGCGTTCCTGCAAACACGCGTCTACATCGAGACCGTTCGGAAAATGGGCTACCGTCTTGTCGACCCGGAAGAGCGCAAACAAGTATAAACCAAACGAAAGGAATGTTTGTTCATGGCTAAAAGGCTGCGTGCCAGATTCATTCTTTGCGTCATGGCCGTTTCCTTACTGCTGCTGATCGCCGCCTTGCTGTTTGTCTATCTGTTTGTCGCAGACGTACTGTATGAAAACAGGGCGTCCTCCGAAACGCTGCGCACGTTCCGGATCGCCCTGCTTTGCGTCGGCGGTTTTTCGGCAGCGGCAATTTTTTTGGTTTGCTTTTTTCTTTCCGGTCAGGTCGTCAGACCGGTTTCAAACTCCCTGATGCAGCAGCGGCAATTGATCGCGGATATTTCTCACGAATTGAAAACGCCGCTCACGATCATCAGCGCCGGTGTGGATATTCTGCAATCGGATCCTCAGAAAACGATCGACGAACAGCAGAAATGGGTGGGCTACATACGAACGGAAAGCGAGCGGATGTCCTCCCTGCTCACCAATCTGCTTTTTTTGGCGCGCTCCGACGAACGCAGCCGCACCGGCTCTTACGAGCCGTTTTCGCTCAGCGACACGGTATATGAGATCGCCTTGCCGTTTGAAAGCGTGTGCTACGAACAGTCGCGCAGCCTTTCGATTTCGGTCGATCCGGATCTTTACATCCGCGCGAACGAAAGCGATATTCGCTTGCTGCTGTCCGTTTTGCTGGACAACGCCTGCAAATACGCAAACAAAAACGGTGAGATCCGACTGTCTCTGGTCGCAGAATCGGACAAAGCGATCCTGTCCGTGAACAACACGGGAACACCGATCCCGCAGGAATCGCTTCCGCATGTCTTTGACCGCTTCTACCGCGCCGATCCCGCGCGAAGCCGCGAAACGGGCGGGTCCGGCTTGGGGCTTTCCATCGCCTACAAGATCATGACGGATTGCGGCGGCAAAATTTCCGTTACCAGCGACGAAGCGAACGGAACCACCTTTACCTGCGTATTCAAGCATATGCATAAGTCCCCGCAGGCAGACGGGCAGCCGTCGTGTTAGTTTAACAATCCCGTTACAATTTATCGGATATGAAACCTCTCGGTTATGGGAAAACTATGGCAGAAGTCCCATGCCGGAGGTTTTTATGTATCAGAAAGTAGAAATATGCGGAATCAACACGTCCAAGCTGAAGGTGTTGAGCGAAGAGGAAAAGACCGAGCTTCTGCGCAAAGCGCAAAGCGGCGACAGCGAGGCGCGCGAAAAATTGATCACGGGAAATCTCCGTCTGGTCCTGCGCGTCATACAATCCTTTCAGAACCGCGGAGAGAACGCAGACGACTTGTTTCAGGTCGGCTGTATCGGGCTGATCAAGGCGGTGGACAATTTCGATCTGACGCAGGAGGTTCGGTTCAGCACCTACGCCGTTCCGCTGGTGATCGGGGAGGTGCGCCGCTATTTGCGGGACAACAGCATGCTGCGCGTTCCGCGTTCCATGCGCGACCTTGCCTACAAGGCGATGCGGGCTAAGGAAGCGTTGAAGGCAAAGCTCTTGCGCGAGCCGACGGTCGAAGAGATCGCCAAGGAGCTGAACGAGGGTGCGAAGGCGGTACAGAGCGCGTTGGAATCCATTGTCGACCCGATCTCTCTGTACGATCCCGTCTATTCGGACGGTGCGGACTCCGTTTTCGTATTGGACCAGATCAGGGACACCGCCAACACGGACGACAGCTGGCTGGACAGCATCGCCATCGGCAACGCGATGCAGACGCTCACCCCGCGGGAAAAACGCATTCTGACCCTTCGCTTTTACAACGGAAAGACCCAGACCGAGGTCTCGCAGGAAATCGGCATTTCCCAGGCGCAGATCTCCAGACTGGAAAAGAACGCGCTGCAAAAGGTCAAAAAGCAGATGTCATAGAGAAAACCGTGTAGAAAAACATTGCTTTTCTACACGGTTTTGGTGTTTATTCTGTTGCAAGCGTCGCTTTTCCCCGCAAACGACGCGTTTGGCGTCATCAACCCGCCAAAGCCCTTCGGTTATCGGATCACGCTGTACAGGTCGAGACGGTCGGGCGCAAAGGATGCAAAGAGCGCATTGCCGTTCACGACGGACGCATGGCAGGACGCGTCGAACAGGCGCTGCGAAGCAGCCTCCCAAACGAACAGCTGCGCTTGCTCGCCGGACAGCGTTCCGAACACGCAGCCGTCGGTCACGTCCAGCGAAGCGATCGGGGCTTTGAGCGGAACGGTCTGCAATGTTTCGGACGCGGTGTCGAAATACAGAAACTCGCTGCTTTGCTCACCGACGTACATGACGATCCCGCTGCCCGACGCAAAATAGGTCCAGTAATCGCAGTTGCCGACCGAAAGCAGGTCGCGGTATTCTCCGGTCTGCAGGTCGATCTCTCCGACGGTATCATACACATAATCCTCATCGGAATCCGTTTTACAGTACAGAACGCCCTCTCCGAACATCAAAGGGGAGACCATACTGGTATCCGAGATCCAATCCGTTTTGGAAAGCACGTTGCCGCTTTGATCCACCAGCAGATAGGAGCGTTCCTCGTTTTCCAGAAGAGACAGCACGGCATAATCATCCGTCTGCCGGATGATACGGGCATAGACGGTGTCCTTTTCCTCCCGCAGAAGGACGCGATCCTCCCCGTTTGCACGGTAGTGCAGGGTATACGGTCCGCTCGCACCGACAGCGTCGGACTCGATGAAAAAGCTGCCGTTTTGGTTATATGTGTTTTTATCGTAAGCATACGGGGTCGGGGTTTCGTCCTGCCCCTGCTTCCACTCTCCGGTCAGCGGATCGACGCAGATCCAGTCGCAGAGCACCTGCTGTTTTTCCACCTCATACACCACGCAGACAAAGCACTCCCGTTCCGTGCAGATCACGTCGGCGATCGCGGGAAACGTACCGGTATACGTCTCGCAGAAGGTACGCAGAGCGTCCGTATCCGTTTCGGTCAGTTCGCGCTTCTGCAAATCGCTTCTTGCCGCCGGAATCGAAGACGCCGACACGGAGACCTGCTTCCATTGCGGCTCTTTTACCGTCGGTTCGGAGCTTTCCTCCGACGAGACGGCAGAGCTGCTGTCGTCCTCCGATCGGTCAAAAGAGGACGATTCCCCCGTCTGCGGCTGTGTCTTGCACGAAGCAAGCAGCAAAGCAAAGCAAAGCAAGAAAAGCAGACACAGTATTCCTCGTTTCATGGCAGTACCCTCCTGTTTTTTGCCGTTACGGCAGTCGCTCGGCAAACTCTTAAGCACGGTACTATCATACAATAAAAACAGGATTCTGTCAACAGTTTTGCAGACGAATTCGATCTTTTCTGAGCCAGTATTCCAGTTGCAGAAGCCAAGCGTACAATTGCGGGCGGGACATCAGCTGTCCGAACCACGTCACGTCCTCCCCGTTCATCAGCGCGTCCAGCTTCTTACGGTCCAGCAGGTCGTGCAGTCGGCTGGTCGGGTCCTGCAAGACGGCAAGCAAGCGTTCCCTTGTCAGCTGCTCGTAGCGCGGGTCGTGGGTTTTCGGGTACGGGCTTTTCTTGCGGAACAGCACGCGGTCGGGAAGCCAGCCCGTCATCGCGTTGCGCAGCAATGATTTTTCCACGCCGCTTTCAAACTTCAGTTCCCACGGAACGTTATACACGTACTCCAGAATACGGTGGTCGGCAAACGGGACGCGGACCTCCATGGCGCTGTACATGGACATACGGTCCTTGCGTTCCAGCAGCGACTGCATGAAGAACCAGACCGAAAGCCGGGTCGCAACGCGGGAACGGTACATTTCGTCGCTGTCATCCGCAGGACGCTCGATTGCATTGATAAACTGCATATACCGTTCGGAAACGGCTTGGTAGCCCTCTTCGGGACGCACCAATGCGGGGTCAAACAGCGAAACGCGCGCCATCGGATCGTGCAGCCACGGGAAGAACGGGCGGGAAAGCATTTCGGGGCGGTAGAACCACGGATATCCTCCGAAGATCTCATCCGAGCATTCGCCCGAAAGCGCGACCGTATGTCTGCGTTTCATCAGTCGGCAGAAAAACAGCAGGGACGAATCGATATCCGCCTGCCCCGGAAAGTCGCGCGCGTCCACCGCCTCGGTCAGCGCGTCGCAGACCTGCTCGCTGGACGCGGTCAGAACGGTATGCTCCGTTCCCAGCACCCCCGCCAGCCACGACGCATAGCTGTCGTCGCTTTCCGGCTGGAACAGGGTCTTATGAAAGTTTTCGCGGTTTCCCTCGTACTCAAAGGAATAGGTGGAAAGCCGTTTCCCCTGCCTACGGCATTCGTCGGCGGCGACGGCGGTGATGACCGAGGAATCCAATCCGCCGGACAGCAGCGTGCAAAGCGGAACGTCGCTGACCAGCTGCCGTTTGACCGCGTCCGTGACAAGGAAGCGAACGGTTTCCAGCGCTTGCTTTTTGGTATCGCGGAACGGCTTTGCCTGCAGGGTCCAGTAGAAACGACGGTGCATTCCCTCTCGGTCGACCGTCGCGCACTCTCCGGGGAGCAGTTTTTTGATCTGTCGGTATATGCCGCTTTCGGGCAGGGTGACGGGGGTCAGGAACAGCAGCTCCCAAAGCCCCATGCGGTCGATCTCCGGCTCTATGCCCGGATAGGCAAGCAGCGCTTTATGCTCGGACGCGAACACGAACGTTCCGTCCGCAAAGGCGTAATAGAACGGCTTGACCCCCAAACGGTCGCGGCAGACAAACAGGCATTCCCGCTTTTCGTCGTAAACGGCAAAGGCGAAAATGCCGTTCAGCTTCGCGGGGCAGTCCTCCCCCCACAGCACATAGGACCATAGCACCGTTTCGGTATCCGAGCGCGTCCGCGGCCGGATGCCCGCTTGCTTCAGTTCGTCCGTCAGCTCCTTCTGATTATAGATCTCCCCGTTGTAGACGATGGTATACGTTATACCCTGATGGGTCACGGTCATGGGCTGTGTGCCGTTTTCCGGGTCGATGACCGCCAGACGGTTATGCCCGAACGTCACGCAGGACGAACGGAAAAAGCCGCTTTGATCCGGTCCGCGTCTGCCGAGCAATGCGTTCATCCGCTCGACGGCGGCTTCCGCGCGGCTGTCTCCGTACATGCCGCAAATAGAACACATAGTTATGATCATTCCTTTCTTAGCTAACACATAAGTTTTTGTGCGGTTCGCCGTAGGCGAATGTCGGTCGTAGTTTTACCGACAAGCCACAAAAACTTTTAGTCTGAAAATTTATTTTTCAGACTTTTCCTCCCTTTGTAAGAACAGGTTTCTCTGCAAACAGCATATGCGGCATAGGACGCATCCGATCGCAAACGGGCAACAAAAAAGGATGCAATGCCGTTTGGCGCTGCATCCCGAAGGCTTTTTCAAGCGTTTTCCGAAGCGATCTGTTTGATTTTCCGAACGGTGGAAGCAAGATTATCGTTACGGATCTGATAGGCAAAGCGGTCAAAGTAGGACATTTCCTCCTCATAGCGGCGCAGTCGGATCTCGATCTGCTCCGGACTGTCTCCCCGTCCGATCAGACGGCGGTGCAATTCTTCCTTTTCAATATACAAAAACACGGTGACGACCTTTGTTTCCCCCTTAAGCAGATCGGTCAGATGCACCGCTCCCTTGACGTCAATATCCTTGATGATGATCTTTCCCGTCGCCATCGCCTCGTGCAGCAGCTTGCGGGAGGAACCGTAATAGCCGGTATGGATATACTCATATTCATACAGCTCGCCCTCCGCGATCTTTTGCCGGAACTGTTCCTCCGTCAGAAAATGGTACGGAAAGCCTTCGGTTTCGTTCGGGCGCGGCGCGCGCGTAGTATAGGTCGGCATGAAGCCGAAGCGGCTGTTTTCCTCCTCCAAAAGCGTATTGATGACCGTATTTTTTCCGACTGCGGCACAGCCCGACAGAATGATGAACATACAGCAAGTATCCTTTCCCTATGTTTCTAAGTAGTATACCCTTTTTTGAGCGGATTGTCAAGTTCCCGACAGCAAAGCAAAAAAATTTCCGTTCGTTCATATGTCGGCGGCATGCAAAGCGTCACGCTTTTTCTCCGTTTTGTACGAACCGCCAAAAAGGAAAGCGCGGCGCAGCCAATTTTCTGAACGATTCGGCGGGCAACTGTCTTGACAGATGTCAACGATTGGTGTAAAATAGAACGGAAATCCAATCAGGAGCAAATATGCGTGATGCATATGGATACCAGCCATGCAACGTAAGAAGCGATATGCCGACGTGGTCATTGTCGGCACGGGGGTCAGCGGTCTGTTTTGCGCTTTGCACCTCCCGGAAAATCAAAAGATCATCATGCTCACCAAGGCGGCGGCGGAGGAAAGCGATTCCTTTCTGGCGCAGGGCGGCATCTGCATGCTGCGCGAGGAAGCGGACTACGACAGTTTTTTTGAGGACACATTGCGTGCGGGTCATTACCTGAACAACGTGCAGTCCGTGGATATTATGATCCGTTCCTCGCAGGAAACCGTTTCGGAATTGATCTCCTACGGTGTGGAATTCGAGCGCAACGGCGAGCAATTGGCGTTCACCCGCGAGGGGGCGCATTCCAAGCCGCGCATCCTGTTCCATCAGGACATTACGGGTAAGGAGATCACAAGCAAGCTGCTTGCAAGGGTGCGTGAAAGGTCCAACATCACCCTATTGGAAAATACCGCCATGCAGGACATTCTGGTCAAGGACGGTCGCTGCGTCGGCGTTCTGACCGAGGAGACCGAGTTTTATGCATCCAATACGGTGCTTGCCTGCGGCGGGATCGGCGGGTTGTTTGAAAATTCCACCAACTACCGCCATCTGACCGGAGACGCGCTCGCGGTCTGCATGCATCACGGCATTCCGCTAAAGGACGTGGACTATATCCAGATCCACCCGACGACGCTGTATTCCGAAAAAGCGGGCAGGCGGTTTCTGATCTCCGAATCCGTGCGCGGAGAGGGCGCGAAGCTGTACGATAAAAACGGAAAGCGGTTTGTCAACGAACTGCTCCCGCGTGACGCTTTGACCGCGGAGATCAAAAAGCAGATGAAGAAGGACGGGACAAAATCGGTATGGCTGGATATGACGCCGGTCGGAAAAGAACAGATCATGAGCCATTTCCCGAACATCTATCTGCACTGTCTGGAAGAGGGCTTTGACGTGACGAAGCAGCCCATTCCGGTCGTTCCCGCACAGCACTACTTTATGGGCGGCATCGAGGTCAACAAGTCCAGCCGCACCGCGATGGAGCATCTGTACGCGGTCGGGGAAACGGCCTGCAACGGCGTACACGGGAAGAACCGTCTGGCGAGCAATTCCCTTTTGGAAAGTCTGGTGTTCGCCAAGCGCGCCGCCCTGGAGATCACACAAAACCATGTCAAGCGTACCAAAAAAGACTATACGGGCGTTGAAATCCCCCAAACGGTATACACCAACCGCTATCCGGGAGAGGTTCGCGCCGAAATCGAAAGGATGAAGCAAAGCCGTGAATGAACTGACCATGTTATTGAACGCGGACCCCTATCTGCTGTCCGCTTTGCGCGAGGACATTTCCAGCGAGGACGTGACGACCAACGCCGTGATGAAGCAAAGCGTTCCCGGAGAGGTGGAGCTGATCTGCAAGCAGGACGGCGTGATCGCGGGGCTTGGCGTGTTTTGCCGTGTGTTTACGTTATTGGACGCAAGCACCGTGTTCACAGCCCTTTGCAAGGACGGCGACCGTGTGACCAAGGGACAGCTTCTCGGCACGCTGCGCGGCGACATCCGCGTGCTGCTGTCGGGAGAGCGCACCGCGCTGAACTATTTACAGCGCATGAGCGGCATTGCGACCTACACGCGTTCCGTTGTCGACCTGCTTGCCGGAAGCAACATGAAGCTGCTGGACACCCGAAAGACCACGCCGAACATGCGTATTTTTGAAAAATACGCGGTGACGGTCGGCGGTGGCAGCAATCACCGCTACAACCTGTCGGACGGCGTTTTGCTGAAGGACAACCACATCGGCGCGGCGGGAAGCATCACCAAGGCGGTGCAGATGGCGCGCGAATACGCCCCGTTTGTACGCAAGATCGAGGTGGAAACGGAAACGCTGGACATGGTAAAGGAAGCGTTGGAGGCGGGAGCGGACATCATCATGCTGGACAACATGAGCCACGACATGATGAAGGAGGCGGTCAAGCTGATCGGCGGCCGTGCGCAAACCGAATGCAGCGGGAACGTCACACGGGAACGCGTGGAAGCACTGAAGGACATCGGGGTGGATTTCATTTCCAGCGGCGCACTGACACATTCCGCGCCGATTCTGGATCTTTCCTTGAAGAATCTGCACCCCGTTTCGGCATAACACACGCTTCGCGCACACCTCGCGTAAAGGAAAGGAGTGAGCGCCGGTCATGCGCTGTACCGAAAGAAGAAACGCAATCCTACAGACCCTGAAGGACTCAAAATGCTCTGTGCCGGGCTCGGCGTTGTCGGAGAAATTCGGCGTAAGCAGGCAGATCATCGTACAG
>CAYPYA010000042.1:0-14068 GCA_964414775.1 uncultured Ruminococcus sp.
TACGAGCTGCTCAAGGAGATCCACGATTTCATTGCAAACAAGACCGTTTATGACCTGAACGCACCCTACGCGCACTCGCTTTACGGCACGCTGGTGGACGGGAGGTCGGTCTGTGAGGGATACGCACACGCGTTCAAGCTTCTTTGCGACCTTTACAACATTCCCTGCATGATCGTCACGGGAGTCGGCAAGACCGATTCCGGCTCGGAAGCACACGCATGGAACGCGGTTCAGATGCAGGACGGCAGCTGGTACGGCGTGGACGTGACGTGGGACGATCAGGGAAGCAGGATCTACGACGATTTCTTTCTGGTCGGCAATCAGTCCGTCCCGACATACTTCCATAGCATCCCGTTCGGGGAATCCCATCGGGCGGAGGTCATCGAGATCGGCGGCGCACCCTACGCCCTGACGATCCCGAAGCTTGCAGAGCAGGCCTATGTACAGCCGGCGGTCACGTCCGAATCCGGCGACATCAACGGGGACGGCTCGGTGGACAGTTTTGACATCGTTTACCTGCTGCAATGCCTCGCCGGGACCAAGCAGCCGGTCGGAAACCCCGATCCGGACGGCAAGGACGGCAGGCTGACCGCCAACGACGGAACGGCATTGTTGCAGTACCTTGCGGGGATCCGCTGAACCCATCATCCGTCTATGAAGAAACCGTGTAGAAAAGCATTCCTTTTCTACACGGTTTTGAGATTTGAGGTGTTTTGATGTCTTTCTTTACCACCTTTTCGTCCAATACGGTGGCGGGAAGCGGGAATCAGAGCTTTTTCCGACCGGAGAAGCCGAGAGAATGGCAGACCGGACGGCTGTTTTACCGCGTATTCCAAGGCGGGTGCTTCCGTTATGCGCTGCTGTTTTCCAACGTAACAGACTCGACGTTTGCGGACGGGTCGCACAGCCGTGCCGATCTGCTTTGCGGACCGTGGGAGATCGGAAGCGTGTCGGTCGCTGCCTGCAAAAGGCAAACGGAGTCCTTGGAATTCGTTCCGCTGACCTTTGCGGGAAGCAAAGGCAAGGTCGTTTGCTCGGGTGATTGGTTTCACACGGACGCGGCGGCGCTGGACGTGCCGGAGGACGGTTACGTTTGCGTGCAGATCACCTTTCGCGGGGAACGCATCCCCTATCACGAGGAGACGCTGCTTCCGACCTTTCTATATGAAAACGGAGTTTGGACGAGATCCAACCGCATGCCGTTTCCGAGCATGATCGGCTGTGACCGCGCCGTGAAAGCGCACATTTCGTTTTTGGGGGATTCCATCACGCAGGGCATCGGCACGCCTCCGGATTCCTACGCGCATTGGAACGCCCTGCTGGCAAAGCAATTGGGGAATTTGTACGCCTACTGGAATCTGGGCCTGGGCTTCGGACGTGCCGAGGACGCGGCAGGCGACGGCACATGGCTTGCCAAAGCCAAGCAGACGGACGCGTGCTTTGTCTGTTTCGGCGTGAACGACCTGTTGCAGGGAAAATCGGCGAAACGGATCGGGCACAGTCTGACCGTGACGGTGGACAAATTAAAAGAAAGCGGCGTTCGCGTGCTGTTGCAGACCGTCCCGCCGTTCGATTACCGGGGAGAGACGGTTTTTGAATGGGAAAAGGTGAACGCTTACATCCGAAGCACATTGGCAAAACGCTGTGACGAAGTGTTTGACGTCGTTCCGATCCTTTGCGGGGAACAGCCGCAAAACGCAAAATACGGCGGGCATCCGAATACGGACGGGTGCCGGGCATGGGCGGACGCGCTGTACCCGGTCGCGCTGCGCTTCCTGCAAACGCAAAAGCGCAAGGCATAGCGCAAGGCATAAAAAAAGACAAGCCGACGTAAGTATGGAACAAAACGTTAAGGAGTTTTGGTATCCTATGCGTCGGTTTTTCAGTTTTCTGTTCGCGCTGCTGTTCGGCGGACTGCTCCCCGTTTCGCCGCAGCCGCAGCAGCCATCGCTGACCTACGTCCGCATGAGCATACGGGAGCAGGACGATCTGCCTTCGGAAGGTATGCTGCGGGCGGTCTGGATGTCTCAGTTCGACCTGCACCCCGTCTACCGCGACGGCGGAAAACAGCGCGACCGTGAGGAATTCCGGCAGGTCGCGCAGATCATTTGCGAAACGCTCTGCGCGGACGGCTTCAACACCGTGTTCCTGCAAATGCGTCCCAACGGGGACAGCCTGTACGAAAGCGACCTCTACCCGCTTTCCAAATACGTCGCGGGAACGTACGGCGGGAAGATCGACTACGACGCGGTGGGCGTGTTCCTCGAGGTCGCCAAGACGCACGGGCTTTCCGTTCACGCATGGATCAATCCGTTGCGGCTGGTCACGCCGGAGGAAATGCAGCAGATCCCGAAAGGGTACGCCGTGCGCGACTGGTACGACGAAAACAACGGATACGTCAAGGAATGGGACGGGCGGTTATACGTCGATCCGTCCTATGCGCAGGTGCGGCAGCTGATCGCAGACGGCGCGGCGGAGATCCTGGAACGCTACGACGTGGACGGCATCCACATGGACGATTACTTTTATCCGACGACCGACAAAGCGTTCGATCAAGCGGAATTCAAAGCCTCCGGCATGCAGTCGCTCGGAGCGTTCCGACGGGACAACATCAATCAACTGGTGCGTTTGCTGTACGAAACGGTGCATGCCTACGGCTCGGACAAGCAGTTCGGCATCGCACCCGCAGGGAATCTGGATTCCTTAGCCGACGGCTATTTCGCGGACGCGAAGTTCTGGTGCCGCGAAACGGGCTACATCGATTACATCATGCCGCAGCTGTATTTCGGATTTCAAAACGCCTACTGTCCGTTCGATGAAATGGTGACGAAATGGGCAAACGCCGTCACGAATGAGCAGGTCAGGCTTTACATCGGCCTGGACGCGGCAAAGGCCTATCTCGGCTCGCAGGGCGAATTGGATGCGTTCGCGGGAACGCAGGAGGGAAAGACCGAATGGATCCGCGAAAAGGACATCTTAGCGCGCAGTCTGCGCTGTCTGTACCGTGAAAAGCGGGTGAGCGGGTACTGCTTCTTCTCCTATTCCTACCTCTACGACCGCTTTTCGGGAGAGGTGCCGGACGAGCTGTCGCAGGAATACGCTTCGTTTGCGCCGCTGCTGCGATCCGAACGGCAGTAAACGGCGGCGCGTCCGTCCAGACCGTCCTGCCGCAGCAGCCCCAACGCTTCCAGCACATGAACGGCGCTGTACGAAGCGCGTCCGCGCAGACCGGTCAGACGGGAAAACTGCGGAACGGTGAAGCGTTCGGGCAGAGCCTTTGGCAGCAGGGCGGCATAGTCGTCTTTGGTCTGCAGCAAAACGGAATCCGGGACGTCCCGCGGGATCTTTTCGAGCTTGGTCGCGCCCTTTTTGCGGTCGGCTCCCCTGCCGTCCAGCAGACGGTACTCGTCCACATCCAGAAGCAGCAGCTCCACGCTCAACCGTTCGGACGTCAGAAACGAACGGATGGCATACAGCTCCTCAAACGCTTCCAGCGGCGTTCCGACGGTACGGCATTTATGCGGCTTGGAGGAACAGCCCGTTTCGGGGTCGGTCCAGATCAGGTAGCGGGAGCGGAAGACCGGATGCACGACGCGGACCGGATAGCGTTCCAGAAATTTGCTCAGCTTCGGGCAGAGGTTGCGGAACTGACGGGTCTGGATCTCCACGACGCGTTCCCCGTCGAACACGTCGGCGACGTACCGTCCGAGCTTGACCTCCCGACAGGACGCGTCCGGCGCGTAGTAGTATTTCAAGGCGGCGTGCAGCCGTTTTTCGGAAAGCGTTCCGATGCCCGCAAGTCCCGACGCTTCGTCCATCGCCTGCCGCCATGCCTGTGCAAAGCGCTCCCGATCCATAAACCGCACTCCCTTCCGTTTACATAGGTTCAGAATACCCAATATACGGAAAAAAGTCAAGCAAAAGGCAAAAAAATTTCGGATTTCCTCTTGTAATTCGCAAAAAACATGGTATAATGGAAGCATACGTAGGATTGAGACTGGGTTGACGCCCAGTCTCAACTTCTATAAAACGGACAGAAGGGGCGAGACATGGAAGCAAGGAAGAAGAATATCGCGGGACGGATCCGCGACGCCGTACAGCCGCTGATCGAACAGGCGGGGTACACCCTTTGGGACGTGACCTTTTATAAGGAAGCGTCCGAGCCGATCTTAGAGGTCTCCATCGACAGGGAGGGCGGCATCAGCACAGACGACTGCTCCGTCGTGACCAAGCTGGTCGATCCGATCCTGGACGAAATGGATCCGATCGAGGAAAGCTACTGCCTGATGGTGTCGGGCGCGGGAAGCGTTCGGGATCTGCGATTGCCGGAGCATGAAGCGTTTGCAAGGGAGCACGGCTTCCCCGTTACGGTGCGCACGTTTACCGCCGTAGACGGGCAAAAGCAGTTCGAGGGCAGACTGGAAACGTCGGACGAAAAGACGGTCACGCTCGTACAACAGGAACAAAAACGCGTTTTCGAGCGGAAGCAGATCGCAAAGATCAGCTGCTTCTGTGAGTAAACGCCGAACATGTAATTTCGGAAAGGAATGGTTCAAAAAAATGAGAAAGAAGTCTGCCGCCGGAAAAGCGCCGGCGGATGAAAGCATCGTCAGCAAGGAATTGTTCACCGCTCTGGCAGACCTTGAGCGGGAACGCGGCATTTCACAGGAGTACATGCTGGAGCGCGTGGAGGCGGCTCTGCTTTCGGCGTTCCGCAAGGAAAACGCCGGGAACGAAAACGCGCTCGTCAAGCTCGACCCGCTGGGGCAGGAAGCGCACATTTACAAGGTCTATAACGTGGTGGACACGGTGCTGAACGAGGAGACGGAGCTGTCCCTGGAGGACGCGCGCAAGCTCAGAAGCGACTGTCAGGTCGGGGACACCGTAGAGCAGGAGGTCAAGACCAAGGCGTTCGGCAGGATCGCCGCACAGGCGGCAAAGCAGGTCATCGTGCAGGGCATCCGTGAAGCGGAGAGAGGCATGATCATCAAGGAATACGAAAACAAGCAGGAGGAGATCGTCGGGGCGGTGGTCGTCCGCGTCGATCAGACGACGGGGAACGCGACGCTGGAGATCGGCAAGAACGAAATGGTGCTGTTCCGTCACGATCAGATCCCCACCGAAAATCTGCAGCCGGGCGACCGCATCAAGGTGTACGTCACGGAGATCAGAAAAGAAGGGCGCGGCCCGTCCGTCTCGCTGTCCCGCACGCATCCGGGTCTGGTGCGCCGCTTATTCGAAACGGAAGTCCCGGAATTGCAGGACGGCACGATCGAGATCGTTTCGATCGCCAGAGAGCCGGGAAGCCGTACCAAGATCGCCGTGCGCACCCATGATGAAAAGGTCGATCCGATCGGTGCCTGCATCGGTCCGAAGGGAAGCCGCAAGAATCTGATCACGCAGGAGCTTTGCGGAGAAAAGATCGACATCATTCCGCACAGCGACGACATCCGTCAGTTCATCAGCGCCGCCCTCGCGCCGGCGGAGGTGGAAGAGGTACTGGAGCTTCCGGAGTCCGACCGCGCGTTCCGCGCCATCGTCGCGGAGGAACAGCTCTCCCTCGCCATCGGCAAGGAGGGGCAGAACGCACGTCTCGCCGCCAAGCTGACCGGATGCAAGATCGATATCAAGAGCCGTAAGGCGATCGGGGAACCGTCGGCATGAGCGAACGGAAAACACCGCTGCGCAAATGTCTGGGCTGTGGGGAAATGAAAGAGAAGCGGCAATTGCTGCGCGTCGTCCGAAGCAAGGACGGCAGTACGGTTGCGGACCCCACCGGCAAGCTTGCCGGACGGGGGGCATACCTTTGCAAGAGCGTCGCCTGTTTCGACGCGGCACGCAAGAGTCACCGATTCGAAAAAGCATTTTCCGGTCAGATCCCGGAACAGGTCTATGAGGACCTGCGCCGCAGCATCGCAGAGTGCGAACAAGGTCAGTAACAAAAACGGATCGGTATCATACCGATATTCGGCCCTTTTGAAAAACCGTTCCGCCGACAAAACGGCGGCACGCAGACTTCGATACGGAAAGGAACGCCGTTGATGGTGGATCGTATACAGGGTGTTTTGGGGCTTGCCAAGCGGGCGGGTGCGCTCGCCGTCGGCACGAAAGGCGTACTGGACGCCGTGCGAAGCGGCAAGGCAAGGCTTGTCCTGCTTGCCTGCGACGCGTCCGAGAACACCGTCAAGCAGTTGACCGATAAGACCTCCTTTCGCGCCGTCGCGCTCGAAAGGCTGGAGATGGATCGGGAAACGCTCGGTCATTGCATCGGAAAGGAAAACACCGCCGCCGTCGCTTTGTTGCAGGAGGGCTTTGTGATCGCTTATCGAAAGGCTTGCCGAAGAACAGACGTATGATCGTTACAGATACCGGAACGCACAAAGAAATGTCTCGGTACAGAAAGGAACAGTGGCTACATGGCAGAAACAAGTAAAAAATATAAGGTCGGGGAACTGGCAAAGGACTTCGGTCTGAAAAACAAGGACGTGATCGACCTGTTTGCCAAGCAGGGACGTCCCGGAAAGGCGCATACCACCGCGTTGGAGGACGAGGAGATCAGCATTTTCTTAGAAAGCATTACCCAGCATAACCAGATCGACATCACGGCATATTTCAAGACCTTCGACGACAAAAAGAAAGAACGCAAGGCGCAGGAGCAGAAAAAAGCGGACGAGGCAAAGGCGGCGGCAGACGAAGCGCGCCGCAAGCAAAAGGAAGCGCAGGCCGCCAAAAAGAAGCAGCAGCCGCAGCAGCCGCAGAAGCAGCGCTCCAAGACGGAGGTGCGCGTCGTGGATACCCGCGGGACCTCCAACGTCGATCTGGGGCGTTACGACGAGAAGCTGCTGAAGTACGACTCCAACGTGCCGGACAGCACCCACACCGGAAAGCAGAAGATCAAAAAGAAGAACAAGTTCGCATCGGGCGATCAGCGGCTCGGACGCGGAAAGAACAACATGAAAGCGCCCGTCAAGCCGCAGAACAAGCCAAAGCCCGTTCAGCTGGTCATTTCCGTTCCCGATGAGATCACGGTCAGCGAATTGGCGTCCCGCATGAAGAAAACGGTCGCGGACGTTGTGAAAAAGCTGATGAGCATGGGCGTGATGGCGGGCATCAACGATATGATCGACTTTGACACGGCATATCTGGTGGCGGACGAGTTTCACATCATCGTGAACAAGGAGGTCGTCCTGTCCTTGGAGGATCGCCTGTTCGACAACAGCGAGGACGCGCCCGAAACGCTGGAGCACCGCGCTCCGGTCGTGGTCGTCATGGGACACGTTGACCACGGAAAGACTTCCCTGCTGGACGCGATCCGCAACGCGCACGTCACCGCGGGAGAAGCGGGCGGCATCACCCAGCACATCGGCGCGTACAGCGTACACGTACACGATCAGGACATCACGTTCTTAGACACGCCCGGTCACGAGGCGTTCACCGCCATGCGCGCACGCGGCGCGAACATGACGGACATTGCCGTTTTGGTGGTCGCGGCGGACGACGGCATCATGCCGCAGACCGTCGAGGCGATCAACCACGCCAAGGCGGCGGGGGTCTCCATCATCGTCGCGGTCAACAAAATGGACCGTCCGGGCGCGAATCTGGAAAAGGTGATGACCGATCTGACCAATTACGAGCTGGTTCCCGAAGCATGGGGCGGCGACACCATCTGCGTGCCGGTTTCCGCTTTGAAGCATGAGGGCATCGACGAATTGCTGGACATGATTTTGCTGTCTGCGGAAATGCTGGATCTGAAGGCAAATCCGAAGCGGCAGGCGCAGGGCGTCGTGGTGGAAGCAAGGCTGGACAAGGGCAAGGGAACGGTCGCGACGTTCCTTGTTCAGAAGGGTACGCTGCACACCGGCGACATCGTCATTGCCGGTACGTCGGTCGGGCGCGTGCGCGTCATGACGGACGACAAGGGAAAATCGGTCAAGCAGGCAGGCCCGTCCGTTCCGGTCGAGATCACCGGACTTTCGGAGGTTCCGAACGCGGGCGACATCTTCTACGCCGTCAAGGATGAAAAGATGGCGCGCGACCTTGCCGAGCAGCGCAAGCAGGAAAGCCGCACGGAGACCGGCAGCAACGCCGCCAAGGTCAGCCTGGACGATCTGTTCGACCAGCTCTCCAGCGGCGTACAGAGCCTGAACATCATCGTCAAAGCGGACGTACAGGGTTCTGCCGAAGCGGTGAAGCAGAGTCTGGAAAAGCTCTCGAACGACGAGGTACAGGTCAAGGTCATTCACGCGGCGGTCGGCGGCATCACCGAAAGCGACGTGAAGCTGGCAAGTGCTTCCAACGCGCTGATCGTCGGCTTCAACATCCGTCCGGACAGAACGGCGACGGACGCCGCCGCACGCGAAAAGGTGGAGATCCGCACCTACCGCATCATCTACGACTGCATCGAGGAGATCAAGGCGGCGATGAAGGGCATGCTCGCGCCGGAATTCAAGGAGAACGTCATCGGACACGCCGAGGTGCGTCAGACCATCCGCGTTCCGAACGTCGGAACGATCGCAGGCTCGTATATCACGGACGGCAAGGTATCCCGCAACGCGCAGATCCGCGTCGTGCGGGACAGCGTGGTGATCTTTGAGGATTCCATTTCCTCGCTGAAGCGGTTCAAGGACGACGCGAAGGAAGTCGCGGAGGGCTACGAATGCGGCATCGGCCTGGCGAAATTCAATGACATCAAGGTCGGGGACGTGCTGGAAGCGTTCCTGATGGAAGAAGTGGCGCGCTGATGGGAGCATACAGACAGGATCGCATCAACGAAGCGGTCGCGGCGGAGCTGACCGAGATCCTGCGCACCGTCAAGGATCCGCGCGTCAGCCGCGCGTTCATCAGCATTTCGGGCGCGGAGGTCTCCAAGGATCTGTCGCAGGCGAAGATCTATTACAGCGTGCTCGGGCCGGACAAGGACGTGGACACGGGTCTGTCGTCGGCTACCGGATATATCCGCGGGGAGCTGGCGAAGCGGCTGAATCTGCGCATCACCCCGAAGCTGTTGTTTCAGCGGGAATACGGCGCGCAAAAGGCGATGGACATTGCGAAAATACTGAAAGAGTTTGAAAGGCAAGATCATACCGATGGGCAGGAAAATCAATGAAGCGGAAGCCGTTGCGTTTCTGAAAGAGCATGACCGCTTTCTGATCTTCACACACAATTCACCGGACGCGGACACGGTCGGTTCTGCCGCAGCGTTGGTTCTTTGCCTGCGCCGTCTGGGAAAGCACGCCTATGCGTTCAACCGAGAGGGCATTCCGTCCCATCTTGCGTTCCTTTGCCCGCCGGACGTGTTTCTGAACGGGTTGCCGGACAAGGACGGGTGTACGCTTGTAAGCGATACGCTCGTGAGCGTTGATGTCGCGTCCCCGTCGGTGCTGGCTTCGGAGGACGGGGAGCTGACGTTTGCGCTGTCGATCGACCATCACGAGAGCAATTCGGTTTTCTGCGACTTGTTGTATTTACAGGATCGCTATCCGGCGGCGGGAGAGATCGTTTACGAGCTGATCCGCGCTTTGGGGGTCGAGCCGGACCAAACGATGGCGGTCGCGCTGTACGCCGCGATCAGTTCGGACAGCGGCGGCTTCCGCTTTTCCTCCACCCGTCCCGCGACCATGCGCGTCGCGGCAAAGCTGATGGAAACGGGAATCGATTTCGCACGTATCAACCGTCTGTTATTTGAAAGCCGAACGCCGTCGCAGATCGCGGCGGAGCGGTTGGGCTATGAAAAGCTGGAAATGCACTTCGGCGGCAGGTTTGCCATGATCGCGGTCACGGCGGACGAGCTTGCCAAAGCAAACGCGCAGGAGACGGACACCGAATGCCTGAATCAGCTTCCCCGCCGGATCGCGGGCGTAGAGCTTTCGGCGGTCATCAAGCCGAAGAACGGAACGGTCAAGGTCTCCCTGCGCTCCAATGAAGACATCAACGTTTCCGAGCTTGCCGCAAAGTTCGGCGGCGGCGGTCATTTCCATGCCGCCGGCTTTGCCTGTCCCGACTGCACGGTCGAAGCGGTCAGGGAACGGTTGCTTTGTGCCGTGGAAGCGGTGCTGGCATGAACGGCATCCTGGTCATCGACAAGCCGTCCGGCGTGACCTCGCAGGTGGTGATCAACCGCGTCCGCAGAGTCACGGGGGAACGCAGGGTCGGACATTGCGGCACGCTCGACCCGATGGCAAGCGGCGTGCTTCCGGTCATGATCGGACAGGCGACCAAGGCGTGCGACTACCTTATGGAGCATGAAAAGACCTACACCGCCGAGCTCCGGCTCGGTTTAACGACCGACAGCGAGGACATCACGGGAGAGGTGCTGTCCGTTTACCGGGGAGTTTTGCCGACGATTGAACAGGTTCGGCAGGCGGCAAGCGGCTTTCTCGGAGAGATCGAACAGATCCCGCCGATGTATTCGGCGTTGAAGCAAAACGGGCAAAAGCTGGTGGATCTGGCACGAAAGGGCATTACCGTGGAACGCAAGCCGCGCCGCGTCGTGATCCATGAGCTGTCTGTTTACGAGCAGGACGGCGCATACCGCATGGACGTGCGCTGTTCACGCGGGACTTACATCCGCACGCTGTGCGCCGACATCGGCAGAGCGTTGGGCTGCGGCGCCTGCATGAGCGCGCTGCGGCGCACCTCGGTGGGAGCATTCACCTTGGAGCAGAGCGTTCCGCTGGACGTCCTACGCGACGACGAGACCTTCCGACCGGAACAGCATCTGCTTTCCGTCGAGCAGGTCTTTGACGGGCTGCCGTTGGTCAGCCTGCCGCCGTTTTTTGCGAGATTATACGGAAACGGGGAGCGCATTGCGCTGAAAAAGATCAAATTGGAGGCATGCAAGGGCGACCTGTTCCGCGTTTACACGGCGGACGGACGCTTTACCGTCGGAGAAATTTCGGAAAACGACGGCGAATTGCGGCTTGGCGCGAAAATTTTCCTATAACTTTTGCACGGTTTGGCAGAATCCGACAGAATCAGTATGGTATACTTTCAGCAGTCCCCTACCGAGAAGGCGTAAAACGGCGATCGGTACGGGTCGCTGAAGGCAATACCATATTTTTTCATGGGAAGGAATGGAAAGCGTATGCTCCCGCTTTTGAAACGAACCGACAAGCGCATCGTTCTTCTGCCGACGGAAGAGCTATGCCCCAACCCGATGCAGCCGCGCAAGCAGTTTGACGAAGCCGACCTGCTTGCGCTCGCGGAAAGCATCCGACAGTACGGCGTCCTGCAGCCTGTCACGGTACGGCCTGCCGACCCGCTCCCCTATCCGGACGAGCTTCTTTCCCCCAGCTTCGAGATCATTGCGGGAGAACGGCGCTGGCGTGCCGCCAAAATGGCGGGATTGGAGAAGATCCCCTGCATCATACGCAAGGCGGACAAGCAGCAATCCGCCGAGCTGGCGCTCATCGAGAACATACAGCGGCGGGATCTCGGTTACTTCGAGGAAGCGGAAGCGATCCGCAATCTGCTGCTGATGACCTCCCTGTCCCAAACCGAAATGGCGTCCCGCTTATCCCTCAGCCCCTCCGCGCTTTCCAACAAGCTGCGGCTCTTACGGCTTTCGCCGAACGAACGCAAGCTGATCGAGGAGCACGGATTGGGAGAACGGCACGCGCGCGCGTTTTTACGCATTCACGACGAAACGCTGCGCAGGCAGGCGATCAAGCGGGTCATTGCGGACGGGCTGTCCGCTTCGGAAACGGAAACGCTCGCGGATCGGCTCAGCAGCGAACAGACCGCGTTTCGGGAC
Source organism: uncultured Ruminococcus sp. (assembly GCA_964414775.1). Lineage (GTDB taxonomy): Bacteria > Bacillota > Clostridia > Oscillospirales > CAG-382 > Coliplasma. Next base: position 11,753 of record CAYPYA010000042.1, read on the forward strand.
GAGCGGGAAGTACCAAAACAGCAGCCGCCCGAACTGCAAGCGACGCCCGACACGGCGGCAAAGCGGCAGCGCATCTCGTTGATCCGCGACCTGCGATTCTTTTTCAACACCTTAGACCGTGCTGCTTCCTTAGTCGGGGAAGCGGGCTTCACCGTCACGCAGGAACGCACCGAAACCGAAAACGGCTACGACATCCGCCTTTCCGTTTCCAAAAAAGGGTGAACCGCGTTTTTTGGGGAGGATACAATTCAGAAAAAGCAAGGGGAGGAAAGAACTTTTGAAAAAGTTCTTTCCCCCAACATGCAGACAAACCCTGTTTGTCTGCTTGTTTTCCCCCTATCTCAAAACTTTGAGTGCTGACAAGTTGACAAATTGACAAGTTGACGAATTGGGAAGCCGCATGGCTGATCAAAAGGGTTGGAAAAGAGGAACCGTCGATTTTCTCTGACTGCAATGCAAACCACAAAAAAACGTGTAGAAAAGGAATGCTTTTCTACACGTTTTATATCTTAGACTGTCCCTACCGGCAGAGCAGATTATACACCACCAAGGCGATGTTGCAGACCGCCAGCACGCTTTCCATCACGATCCACTTTTTCGGACGCGGACCGAACACCGCCATCACACCGCTCACGCCGACCAGAAGCACGCCTCCGACCAGAAACGATACGGTGCTGACCCGCTGTGCGGAAAACACCGCGGACACGCTTTTCGGCAGGAAGAACAGGCAAACGCTGTTGAGCACCGCCGTCACAGCCAGCAGAATGCCCGCAGTCAGTCCGATCGGATCTAACCGTTTCTTCTTTTCCATACGTCAAACGGCAAAGAATCAGAATCCGAGCTTTTCATCCGGCTGTTCGGGATTTACAAAATCCGGCAGGTATTCAAAGCTCCATTTGGTGTGGAAGTTCCATTCCGTCCCCTGCTCTACCGACTCCTGAGCACCGCCGAACATGGAGAAGTACACCTTGTTCGAGTCCGGACTCATATCCCAGACCATGGTCTGATCCACGGAATGGAAGCTCTGATCTTCCGGATTGAGGATCTCCACGTTCATATGGCAGGCAGGCTCGTTTTCGCCCCAGTACTCCACGCGCGTGGCGTTGTTCTTTCTGCTGAAATTGTTCCCGAAGTTGCTGGTTCCGACCAGAGGCGTCTGAACGGTTTTCAGTACCTCGTCCCCGTTGTACAGACGGACATAGTTGCCGTACTTCTTGAGGATCGGAAGCATCGCGGAATAGGAACGTCCGAACTTCATATCCTTTACGATATCGAGCTTGGAAGCAAGATGAATGTCCGTGCCGTTGAACAGGTACAGCTTCTCGACGTTGATCAGAACGTTTTTCTTCTCATATTCTCTTTCATAAATATTGTTATGCAGGACCACGCGCAGACCGTCGACGGTCACCTTCTGTCCGCTCTTGATCTCCAGCTTGTTGCCGGACTTTGCGTCATAGAACGTGATATCCAGCAGTCTGTCGTTGGAATTTGCGGAATTGCTCGCACTCCAGTTTGCGCCGAGCGTATAGTCGCCGTGGTTGCCGCCGCGGAACGTGGGAGAGGTCTCCCCGCCGCACGTCAGGACCCATTCATAGTCGGTCGAGTCGGTCATCAACAGCTTCTTGGCGCCGCCCGCGGTCGTATAGTCCATCGCGCCGAGCATCCAAACGCCCCAGCGCTTCTTCACGAACGTGACATGCCAAACGCCCCCGTCCGAAGCGCGGTGGGTGATATGATACACGCCGTTTTTCAGCTCCACGTCCATCTTCTCGAACGTCTGCACACCAAACGGATCCTGATACGCGTCGCCGTACCGATCCGGGATCTCGTAGGACATCTTGACATGGCTGTACAGGTTGTCCTCGTATTTCTGATACAAATTCGACAATCCAAAGAAATGTCTTCTGACTTGCATATAATCACGAGCCTCGCATGTTCCGTTTCCGTTGCAGTCGGCAGCGACCAGATAGCAATCCTTCAAAAGGCTGCTGTTGACCAGAAGATGCCGCCTGAGCTTAAAGCAATCCACCGCCGTAACGGTGCCGTCTCCGTTCACATCGCCGTCGACGATCACGGTATATGCCTTCTCCTTGCCGTCTGAACCTTTTTTGACGATCTTGTCGCCGGTCGCAAAACTGCCGCTCGTTTTCGGCTCTCCCTTTGCGTTCAGAAGCGAAACGCCCATGACGCTGTTGACCATCTCCTTCAGCGATTTCACGTCCTTCTTTTCGGAGATGCCGCGCACCTGATCGTTTTGGATGACCACGCGCTTGTCGGTAAAGGCAAACTCGGAAACATACCCGCTGAACACCTCGA
>CAYPYA010000043.1:0-7161 GCA_964414775.1 uncultured Ruminococcus sp.
CGCGAGCAGACGCTTACTGCCTATGAGGTCGTCAACCGCTATTCCCGCGACGAGCTGGTGCGCATCCTGCGCGATTACGGCGAGGAACGCTTCGCCGCACGCATCGCGGATCGGATCGTCCGTGAAAGGGAGACAAGACCCATCGAAACGACCGCGCAGCTGACTGCTCTCGTCGCCGCTTCGATGCCCAAGCAGGACAAGAAAGAGGGACATCCCTGTAAACGTACCTATCAGGCCATTCGGATCGAGGTCAACGGAGAGCTGAGCGGCGTGTCGGAGCTGATCGAGAACGCCGTCCCCTGTCTGCTTTCCGGCGGACGCATGGGGATCATCAGCTTTCATTCCTTGGAGGACCGCATCGTCAAAAACGCGTTTGCCCGCTTGGCAAACCCCTGTACCTGCCCGAAGGATTTTCCGGTTTGCGTGTGCGGAAAGAAGCCGGTCGTCAACATCCTGACCCGCAAGCCCGTTCTCCCGTCACCGGAGGAAATACAAGCCAATCACCGTGCGCACAGCGCGAAGCTGCGCTGCGTCGAGAAACGATAGAACCGTTTATCTTCAGAAAGGAAATTTGCGTCATCATGGAAAAGGAAACGCGCCCCGTTCAAGCCCAAAGACAAAGAACCCCCGCTCAAGGATCCTCCCAAACGCGCGTTTCTTCCGCGGCAAACCGCCGCCCCGCGCAGCGGCAGACGCTTGCAAATCGGCAGGTGGCGGAAAATCGCAAGCGCGCGGCACATCGTCACGCCGTCCGTGAGCCGCGCTTCGTCACGGTTCGGAAAAAGAAACAGGATCGCACGCCGTTCCCGTTCGGATTGGTCGCCATTCTGGTGCTGATCACGGCGATGTTCCTGTTCATGATGATGAATTACGCGCAGATCGACCAGTACAAGGGCTCGATCCGCGATTTACAGGACGAGGTCGCCGCCTTGCAGGCGGAGCAGAAAAAGCTGGACGTCCGCTTGGAAAATAAGGACGACCGCGCCGCGTTCGAGGCGTTTGCGACCGAGCAGCTCGGCATGGTAAAATCGGACTCCCTGAACAAATACATCATCACGCTCAGCCCGCAGGACAAAACGGAGATCATGGAGTACGAGCCGGAAGAAGAGGACGGCTTCGGCTATCTGTTCTCCGGTCTGGCGGAGGTCGTTCGGAATTTCTTCAGATAGGACCGACCCGCCGTCATGAACGGCGGATCCGCCGAATATATTGAAAAAGCAAGTGGGGTAAGAACCGCAAGGCGTCTTACCCGTTTGCCTTATTATCCGCTCTTGTTTACCAAGCGGATCAGGAAAGGAATGATCGGTCGATGCAGCAGGGATCGGATGAAAAAAAGAATACGCCCAAAGCGTCCGACCGTTCGCTTCCCGTCCGTAAGGAACAGGCGGGCAAGCCGGCAAAGCCGGTCAGACAGCGCTGGGAGCTGACGCATAAACTGATCGTGTTCCGTGGAAAAACGGCGATGGCGGTCATACTGGTGCTGCTGTTTGCGCTGTGCTGCCGCTTTGCGGTTTTGCAGCTTGTCGATCCGGATAACTATGCCGAGGCCGCCGTGGACCAGTATACGCATCAGGTCACGCTGGAAGCCAAGCGCGGGACGATTTTCGCGTCCGACGGAACCACCAAGCTTGCCGTCAGCGCCACCACGCAAACGGTGTTCATTTCTCCTTACGACGTGTATAAACGGGGAACGACGGCTACGGAGTCCGCTCCCGCCGAGGGCGAAAAGGAGCTTCTGCGCCGCATCGCCTACGGACTTGCCGACTGTCTGGACGATTACGAGGCGCAGACGCTGATCGATAAGTATGAAAAGCTGGGAGAGGGACGTCTGCGGTATAAATACCTGATCGTCAAGAAGGATATCAGCGAGGAGGAGGAAGCCCGCGTCCGCTACTTCATCTCCGAGAACGGACTGGAACGGCAGGTCGCGCTGGAGGAGGGCACGAAGCGGTATTATCCGTACAGTACGCTCGCTTCCCAGCTGATCGGCTTTGTCGGATCGGATAATACGGGTCTGAGCGGGATCGAATACTACTATAACGAAGCCCTCAGTGGGATCGACGGAAAAGCCGTCCGCGCACAGGACTCATACGGAAATCAGCTTGCCTATAACTATGAAAAATACATCGAAGCGCAGGACGGTCTGAATCTTGTCACCACCATCGACTGGAACATCCAGTCCATTGTGGAACGGCATATCGAGGACACCTATCTGGAGCATGAGCCGCAGGGCAGAGTTTCCTGCATCGTGATGGACGTCAATACCGGCGAAATTTTGGGCATGGCGATCTATCCGAGCTACGATCTGAATCACTTCTCCACGCTCTCCGCGCCTTATCAGGCAAAGCTGGACGCCTACGAGGGCGAGGATAAGGAGGCCTATCTCTCCACATTGCGCAACGAAATGTGGAATAACACCATTGCCACACAGACCTATGAGCCGGGCTCGACCTTTAAGATCGCGACCGCGGCGATGGCTTTGGAAAGCGGCGCGGTCACGCGAACACAGACCTTTACCTGCGATATGGCGTATACGGTCGCCGGTCAGACGATCCATTGCTGGACGAAAGCGAACAATCACGGCGCACAGACGGTCAAGGATGCTTTGATCCATTCCTGCAACCCCGCCTTTGCAAAGATCGGACTTGCCCTCGGACAGGAAAACTTCAAAAAATATTTTCAGGAATTCGGCTACACGGCGAAAACGGGCGCAGACCTGCCGGGCGAGGTCTCTTCCATTTTCTATGATACGACCGGCGTGCAGCTGGGGGAGGTCGGGCTTGCCGTCTATTCGTTCGGACAGACGTTCAAGATCACCATGCTTCAGCATATCGCCGCGCTGTCCTCCGTTGCCAACGGCGGCTATCTGGTCAAGCCGCACATCGGCAAGTATCTGACCGATCAAAACGGCAATATCGTCCAAAGCTTTTCCGACGATCCGGTCAGACAGGTGGTTTCCGAGGACGTCAGCAGAGATATCATGTCCTATCTGGTCAATTCGACAAAAAACGGCTGCGTCAACGGGTATAATGTTGTTTTGAAAACGGGAACGTCCGAGAAACGCGACACGAAGGAGGATGATGACTATATCAGCTCCTGCGTGGCGTTCGCTCCCGCGGAGGACCCGCAGGTCGCCGTTTTGCTGACGGTGGACACACCGAATAACGCATTCGGCTATTACGGCTCGCAGGTCGCCGCTCCCGCTATTTCCGATATCCTCACGGAGGTGCTTCCTTACCTCGGGATCGCTCCCAATCAGGAAAATGTCCCCTCCGAAAACAAAACGGTCATCGTCTCCGATTATAAGAATATCAATAAGGACGAAGCAAAAGCCGCGATCGAAGCGCTCGGTCTGAAGTGCGTCATCAAGGGCGAAGGGGAAACCGTGTTGGATCAGATGCCGCGCGCGGATCAGCAGATCGCCTCCGGCGGTACGGTCATCCTGTATACCGAGAACGTACAGACGCAGGAAACCGTTTCCGTTCCCAACGTCAAGCAGAGCACGCCCGAGGCGGCGATCCGCTCCCTGCAGGCAAAGGGACTGAACGTCCGTCTGGAGGGCATCTATATAGATACCGTCGATTGCTATGTCGATACGCAGTCCATCGATCCCGATACCGAGGTTCCTCCCGGAACGGTGATCGTCCTGCAATGCCGTTATAAGCACGAGAACGATTGACACGGTTCGGAAAAGAAATCTGAACATATATGTTTCGAAAAACCTGAAAAACAAGTTTTTCAGGTCGGAGGTTTTGCGGCTTGCCGACGCATCGGCGGCTCGACCGGAAAATTTCCGTGTTGCACAAAAGGAGTCGTCATGCCATGGATGCAGTTTGGAATATCGCGCTTCCCGCGGTGCTGTCTTTTCTGCTCAGCGCCTTGCTGCTAAAGCTGTTTATTCCGATTTTGCGTAAGGTCAAATTGGGACAGAAGATCCTGGAGATCGGACCTTCCTGGCACAAAAGCAAGGAGGGGACTCCGGTGCTCGGCGGACTGTTCTTCCTGCTTTCGACGGCGGCGGCGTTTGCCTGCTGGCTGCTTTACAGCAAGAGCGGCTGGAACGCACGGCTGGGCGGGATCGCCCTGCTTGCCCTGCTGTCGGGTATGACGGGCTTCGTGGACGATTACGTCAAGCTTTTCAAAAAACGCAACAAAGGACTTACCGCCAAGCAGAAAATGCTTTTGCAGTTTGTGACCGCGGGACTGTTCTTAGCCTACCGCCGCGCGTTCTGCGGGAGCGGAACGACGGTCTGCCTGTACGGCCTGTTCGGCATGGAAGAGCTCGACCTGCACGGATTTTACTACCTTTTGATGCTGTTTGTCATTGTGTATGCGATCAACTGCGCCAACCTTACCGACGGGATCGACGGGCTGCTGGGAAGCGTGTCGCTGATCCAATGCGTATTCCTTCTTTGCGTGACGAATACGCTGCTGCCTGACGCCGCCATGAGCGCGCTTTATGCTTCGCTGGCGGGCGGTCTGCTCGGATTCTTGGTGTTCAATTTCCACCCCGCGAAAATTTTCATGGGGGATACGGGTTCGCTGTTTTTGGGCGGCTTTGTAACGGCGGCTGTGTTCACGCTGCATATGGAAGTGCTGCTGCTTCCGATCTGCTTCATCTGGATCGTCGAAGGGCTTTCCGTGGTCCTGCAGGTGCTGAGCTTTAAGCTGACCGGGAAACGGATCCTGAAAATGGCGCCGATCCACCATCATTTTGAGCTTTGTCATTGGAGTGAGGTCCGCGTGGTCTTTACGTTCTCGCTCCTGTCCGCACTGACGTGCGGCGCGGCTTACGCCGTACTTGCCCTGCATTAAGCGAAAATAGCCACTTTTACGGAAAGGAGAGAGCCCATGCAAGACGTTCTGCCGCGGAGCGAACCGAAAACCCGGCCGCAGCCGGGAACGCAAGACGCGTCCCGTCCGCGCGGGAAGACGGCTTCCGTTCGTCAGAAACCCAATACCGTTACCCGATTGCTGGGCGAAATGGACCGCCCGTTTCTGCTGATCGTTTTGCTGCTGGTCTGCGTCGGATCGATCGCGATCTTCTCCTCCTCCTATGCGTTTTCGGCACATTTTTATAAGGATCCCTACTACCTTGCGCGTCCGCAGCTGGTGTTCGTTTTGCTCGGCGTCTCCGCCATGACGGTGATCGCGTGGCTCGGTCCGGCGGTACTGACCGTTGTGCGCAAGGGCGCGCTCTGGATCTACCTTGCGGCGCTGGCGATCAACGCCGTCGTGCCGTTTTACGGCGTGAGTCTGGGCGGCGCGACCCGTTGGATCAACATTCTCGGCATCCAGTTCCAGCCGTCCGAATTTTTGAAATTCGCGCTGGTGCTGATCTGTTCAAGGCATATCGTGCAGAACCGCGACCGATTGCATACCTTTCGCTACGGCGTTTTGCCGTTCGCGCTGTACGGCGGCGCGGCGATCGTCACGACGCTGATGCAGAAGCATTTGTCCGCCAGTATCATCAACTGTCTGATCGTCTATTCCATGATGTGGCTGGGCGGAACGGGCGCGAAGTTCATGGGTGCGATCACCGCGGCGATCGTCGGTCTTGCCGCGTCCTTACTGACATTCGCCAAGGGACTGCTCGGAAAGATCGTCCCGCACGCTCTGCGGCGTTTGGAGGTCTGGCACGATCCATTCTCCTATATGTCCGACGCGTCCGGCGGCAAGGGCTGGCAGCCCGCGCAGTCGCTGTACGCGATCAGCTCCGGCGGCTTTTGGGGCGTGGGACTGGGGCAGAGCAATCAGAAGCACGGCTATCTGCCCGAACCGTATAACGACTACATCTTCGCCATTCTCTGTGAGGAAATGGGCTTCTTCGGGGTGCTTTTGGTGGTCGGTCTGTTCGCGGCGTTCGCGTGGCGCGGTTTCCATATCGCAAACCGCTCGCAGGATAAGTTTTCCTCGCTTCTGGTCATGGGCATCACCGTCCACGTCATCATTCAGGTCATCCTGAACCTTGCCGTCGTGACCAACAGCGTCCCCAGTACCGGCATCAGCCTGCCGTTCTTCAGCTACGGCGGAACGTCTTTGATCATTCTGCTTTGCGAAATGGGCTTGGTGCTTGCCGTCTCCCGTTACTCGTACACCGAGAAGGGCTGAGTTTTCTTTGCAAAAGTACGGTTTTTCGCCCGCGAGGGCTTACTTGGAAAGGAACTGTCAAGTTTGAAAGATAAATCTTTCAAACGATACGTTTTGTGCCTTGAACGTCAACGACGACGTTCATTTCGCTTCGCGAAACCGGCAAAAACGTACATGCCGGCATAAGAAAGGAACTGTCATAATAATGAACATTGTCTTGAGCGGCGGCGGCACAGGCGGTCACGTCAACCCCGCTTTGAATATAGCAAAAGCGATTCTGGCACAATGCCCGGACGCGGTCATCTCCTTTGTCGGGACCAAACGCGGGATCGAAAGCACGCTGGTTCCCAAGGCGGGCTTCCCGATCGACTTTGTGGAGGTGCAGGGCTTTCGCCGTCAGCTGAATCTCCGTTCACTTGCGGCGAACGGCAAGGCGGCGTACCATGCCGTGACCTCCGTGCAGGAGGCAAAAAAGATCCTCAGGAGCCGTAAGCCCGACGTCGTGGTCGGGACGGGCGGGTATGTCAGCTGGCCTCCCGTCCGCGCGGCGGCGAAACTGGGCATCCCCTGTCTGATCCACGAGCAGAACGCGTATCCGGGCGTCACCACCAGGAAGCTTGCCAAATACGCCTCGGTCATCTGTACCGGCTTTGAGGGAAGCGAATCCTACTTTGCCGCCGGTGAGCAGAGGAAGCTGCTGTTGACCGGCAACCCCATCCATGTCGACGAGATCACCCGCGAACAGGCGCGTCGGAAGCTGGGGCTTTCCGAAAACGAGCCGTATATCCTTTCGTTCGGCGGCAGTATGGGCGCTTTGAAGGTCAACGAGCTTTGCTTTTCCCTGATGGAATCCTACAGCGTTCCGCACGGTATCCGTCACGATCATGCCATCGGCAGGGTCGAGTTTGCGAAGTTTTCCGCAATCGCCAGGGAAAAAGGCTTGGATCGGCAGAAAAATCTGCAACTGAGCGAGTATTTTTACGATATGCCCTACCGTCAGGCGGCGGCGGACGTCGTGATCTGCCGCGCGGGCGCGATGACCCTTGCGGAGCTTTCCGTGCGCGGCAAGGC
>CAYPYA010000044.1:0-2118 GCA_964414775.1 uncultured Ruminococcus sp.
GAGATACCATCCTTTCAAAAAATCGTTTATCCTATTATATCGCGTCTGTTTACTTTTTGCAAGTCTTTTCCGTTTTTTCGTATTTTAACTTCTTTTTTGACGGATCTATGCTTTGTTCATGCGCAATATTACCAAACGCAGTCTACATTTCCAGAACGGAACAGCCAAGACGCAAAAGCGTCCGGCGCGCGTTGTCCAGATCGTCGGCTTGGGGAATCCAATCCGTTCTGGCTGGATCACGCAGCCCGAGCTGTTCGGCTTTCGACCCGCCGAACGTGTGATACGGCAGCAGCTCCACCCCTTTACAGAAGCGAAGCGACCGGAACAGCTCCGCGACGGAAACGTAATGCGCTTCGTCCATATTGACCCCTTTGACCATGATACAGCGCAGCACAGACGGACAGCCGAGCGCATCCGCCGCAAGCAGATTCTCCCGTATCCTGCCGTTTTCCTTACCCGTATAGCGCAGGTGCCGTTCGTTCACGCCGTCCTTGAAATCCCACAGCAGCAGATCGGTATGCTTTACAAACGCTTCGACATACCGCGCGTCAAAATAGCCGCAGGTCTCGGCGGCGGTGGAGATGCCGCGTTCCTTTGCTTCCTTTAGCAACGCGATACACGCTTCCGGCTGTGCCATCGGCTCGCCGCCGGAGACGGTCAGCCCGCCTTCCGTCCCGTAAAAGGCACGGTCACGCTCGACCGCCGACAGGATCTCTTCGACCGTCACCGTTTTCCCGACCGGCTCGCAAGCCCCCGTCGGGCAGACCGATGTGCAAGCCTGACAGCCGATACAATGCGACGCGTCGAACGTGTGTATCCCCTGCCCGTTCACCGTATGCGCCGAAGTCGGGCAGACCGAAAGGCAGCTGCCGCAGCCGATGCAGTCGTTCGGTCGGAAAAAGATCTGATCCCGCGCCGAACGCGTTTCGGGGTTATGACACCATGCACAGCGTAACGGACAGCCCTTGAAAAAAACCACCGTGCGGATCCCCGGGCCGTCATGCGTGGAGAACCGCTGGATGCGGACGATATGCACCTTCATAGGTTTTGCGACGTGCGTTCGATGATCATCTTCTGCCATTGCGGGTTCAAAGTCACGAACCGCGCGTTCCAGCCGGACACACGAACGGACAGGGTCTTATACTGTTCGGGATGCTTCTGCGCCTGTCTGAGCATCTCCGCGTCCATCACATCCAATTGCATAAAGAACCCGCCGCATTGCAGGAATCCGTTCAGCAAGCCCTTGAGCGCACACAAACCGTTTTCCCCCTTGACCGTTTCGGGGTACAGCTTCACATCCAGCGCCGCGCCGCAGGTCTGCTTTTCCAGATCGATCTTGCAGTAGGAGCGGATCACCGCGGTCGCGCCCTCGGCGTCCGTTCCGGGCGTCGGCGAGGCGTTGCCGGAAAGGATCTCCCCCTTGCGTCTGCCGAACGGGACCGCCTGCCGCGCGTTTGCCCACTCGATCTGTCTGCCGAAGGTGCTGATGCCCGCAGGAAAACGAATGGGGCATCTTCCGTCCAGGTCGCTTACCAGATCGGCAAAATCGTTCAGCACCCGAACGGTGTACGAATCCGCTTCGTCGTCATCGTTCCCGAAATAGGTGTAGTGATTGGAAACGTACTGCCGCAGCGGCTCGCTGCCGTCCCAGTCGGCTTGCAGAATGCGCATCAGCTCCGCAAAGCCGCATTTCTTTTCGCGGAACACCAGCCGATCGATGGCATACAGGCTGTTGCCCACGTCAGGCGCACCGCCGATATGCGGGGACTGCACGTCGTACACAGGTCCGCCCTCAAAGTACGAGCGTGCGGATTCGATGCACCCCTGCTCCAGAAGCGAGATGACCGAGCAGGGATGTTCCTTTTTGTATACCCATTTCCCGTCGTCCGTTTTCTGCAAACGCCACGCTATGATATCCCGATAAATGCTTTCGAGCTTTTCCTTCAAACGCCCCAGAAACGCCTCGTACAGCTCCTCAAAGGACGAAAAGCACGCGGGCGTATCGGTGTGCAGACGCAGCGTGTCGTTCAGCAAGACCTGCAAACTGTCAAACGGCGAATAGCCGAACCGCGTCTTGCCGGGAACCTGTACCTCCCAACAGCCGTCGTTGGCAAAACG
>CAYPYA010000045.1:0-4625 GCA_964414775.1 uncultured Ruminococcus sp.
GGTTCTGCTGCTCGGCGTTCATTTCGTTGCGGCTTTCGATCTTGACCGAGTTTTCGCTGTAGGTGACCGAGGAAACGAACTTGTTTCCCAGCTTTTCATCCGATTTGATGAGGTTCTCCACGTCTTTTGCGATCGCGTCCGTTACGGGCTCTCCGATGTCAACGGTCATTTCGTAACCGCCGGTGAAGTCGATGTCGATGTTCAGCCCGCGGATGATCATCGACAGCAGACCGACCGCCACCACAACGGCGACGATGATCAGCGTGATTTTCTTGTTTTTGATGAAATGAAAGTTTTTAAGCATCTTTCTTCGAACCCCCAAATCCTACCTGATAGGCGCTTGTTTTGGTGATGCCCATGCCGACGCCGAGGTTCAGCAAAGCGCGTGAAACGATCAGCGCCGTGAACAGGGAGATCAGAACGCCGATGAACAGCGTCAGGGCAAAGCCCTTGATCGAGCCGGAGCCGAAGAAGTACAGCACGACGCAGGCGATGATCGTTGTGATATTCGCGTCCAGGATCGCCCACAGCGCGCGCTTGTAGCCGCTCCGAATGGCGCTCTTGACGCTCTTTCCGCTTGTGATCTCCTCTTTCATGCGCTCGAAAATGACAACGTTCGCGTCCACCGCCATACCGATGGAAAGCACGATGCCGGCGATACCGGTCAGCGTCAGGTTGAACTGTCCGATCGAAAGCACAAGGAAGAACACCGCCATGTAGCCGATCAGGGCGACGGAAGCCCAAAGCCCCGGAACACGGTAGTAAACACACATGAACAGAATGACCAGCAAGAGCCCGATCGCGCCCGCGATCAGCGAGATGCGCAATGCGTTTTCACCCAAGGAAGCCTTGACGGATTCCATGCTGACCTGTTCGAGCTTGTATTCCAGCGCGCCCGCGTCGATGTTGTTGGCAAGCGCTTCCGCGCTTTCCTGGGTGAACGAGCCGCTGATGATCGCCTTTCCGCCGGTGATGCCGGTGTTTTTATACTCGGAGCCGACGCCCGGGCTGGAGATCAGCTGATCGTCCACGTAGATATCCAGCGTCTTGCCGGACGCAGCGCATTGCTTGGTGATGTTTGCGAATTTTTCGGCGCCCTCGCTGGTGAACTCCAGCGAGACCACGTATTGGTTCGCACCGGTATTTTCGTCCTGCTGCAATCCGGCGGTCGCCTTCTCGACGTCCTTTCCGGTCAAGGCGGCGGTCGTCTGACCGTTGATGCAGAACTTCAAAGCCGCGGTCTGCATAAAGTTGAGTGCCGCGGTGGTCGGATCGTCCACGCTGGGAAGCTCGATGACGATCATATCGTCGCCGTACAGATAGGCGAGCGCTTCGGTAAAGCCCGCGTTATCCAAACGGCTGCGCATGACTTCCAGAACGCTGTCCATGCCGTCGCGGTCTACCACGCCGCTTTCGCCTTCGGGCACGAACGCCTGATAGGTGATCGAGGAGCCGCCCGCGAGGTCCAAGCCGAGGCGAATGGTCCCTTCCTCAAAAATGCCGTGTAACTGTGCATCATCCGTTATGTAGACGCCGAAAATGGCAAATGCCATGAGCGCCGCGATAACCAGAAGCAACAGAATGAAACGGGCAACGCTTGTCGCTTTTGTGAGATTCATCTGTCTTTTTACCTCCGGATGTTGATGGGACAAAAAGAATTTGTCACATTGTCATTCCAATATTATACACGTAAATTCCGATTCCGTCAAGTGTTTTTCGTTTATTTCAAGAGCTGTAACGCACTTTTTTCTATGGAAAGCAGCGCATGAGCGGTTTTTCCGCCGTCCTCGCCGTCCAGCGACCAGCCGATCGGCGTGTCCGTTTGGATCATACAGGAGCTGACATGCCGCAAAACGATCAGCGGATCGTCCAGATCGGCGTTGAGCAGACGCGCCGCGACGCGCCCCGCCGCCGCAAGGTCCTGCGGGTAGCGGATCAGCACCAGCTCAAACAGCCCGTCGTTGAAATTCACCTGCTTGCCGTCCAATTGCACGATGCCGCCCACCGTCGTGGTGTTGGACAGCGAGCAGAACAGAAAATCGCCGGTGATGGTTTCGTTTTCAAGCGTTACGGTCAGCGGTATGGGGCGCAGGGAGGACAGAGAGGGAAGCGCGCTGAACACATACGCGGCGTGACCCAAAAGGTTTTTCAGGGTTTGGTTGGTGCTGTAGGAGGACTGCGTGAACGCGCCGCAGCAGGCGATATAGGTGAAGTGCCGATCGTTGAACAGCCCGACGTCGTGCGGAGTCGGGTTTCCGGCAACGACCAGCGCCGCCGCGTCTCTGTAATCGCTCGGAATATCCATGGACGAGGCAAAGTCGTTTGTGGTGCCGAGAGGGATGTAGCCGACCGGGACCTGTCTGCCCGAACGCAGGATCCCTTCTACGGTCAGATTGAGCGTTCCGTCTCCGCCGCAGGCGACCACCAGATCGAACCGAGGCTCTTTTTGCAAAAGGTTGCAGACGCTTTCGGCGGTCTGCATGCCTTTTTTGGTCGGCAGTACGGTGACGAGACTGCCTGCGCCGGAAAGCCGCGTGACGATATCCAGCAGAACGCGCTTTGCCGCGCCCTTGCCGGAGCGGGGATTGACCACGAGCAATGTTTTGCCGATCATGGGAAGGATTCCTTTCTTTACGGATTCCGTTCTTCTGCATACAGTATAGCACGGCGGAATCTGTTTTGCAAGCGTATTTTTCTCTTGCAAAACGTATGTAAATATGGTATGATATGAAAAACTGCGAAAAAACGGGAAAGGAACTGTTTTTATGATCTTCAATACCCCTTTTGCCCCCGCAAAGCCCTCCATGGAGTCTCTTTCGGACCGTCCGTTCACGGACGTGGATACCCTCGGTAAGCCGGAGGAGGACGGCTGCGTTTATATCGACGCCTGCTCCGAGCTGATGACCCTCGGCGGCATCGATCACCCCTCGACCAACGGCGGGGAGTACTACCGTCTGGACGCGTCCAATAAGGAGCAGTATTCGGAGGCGAACCGATTCTTAGCCAACCACACGTCGGGCGCGTCCCTGCGTTTCATTACGGACGCGGAAGCGATCACGCTGGACGTGAAGCTGCGTGCGGCGAGCGTCGGCATGAACCATTTCTGCAATCGCGGCGTATACGGGTTTGATATGCTCGTTGGTACGGGAACGGCACGCCGGTATGTGGGAAAGCAGATGCAGACGTTCATCGGAACGCCGCAGGCGGTGAAGGACACGCTGGAGCTTGCTTCCGGCTTGAAGGAGGTACAGATCAACTTCCCGCTGTACGGCGGTGTGGAATCCGTCCGCGTCGGCTTCCCGCAAAGGACGAAGGTCGCCAAAGCGACCAAACGCGCCTATGCGCCGATCGCGTTTTACGGCTCGTCGATCACGCAGGGCGGCTGCGTGGGCAGACCGGGGAATTCCTATTGCAACATCGTCTGCCGCGCGTTGGACGCGGACTGCCGAAACCTCGGCTTTTCCGGCTCGGCGATGGGAGAAACGGCGGTCGCGGAGTATATCGGAGGGTTGAACCTGTCCGCGTTTGTCATGGATTACGATTACAATTCTCCGTCCGAAGAGCATCTGCTTCAGACCCACCGTCCGTTCTTTGAGACGGTCCGTAAGAAGCAGCCGAACCTTCCGATCGTATTGCTGACCCACGTCTGGGCGTTTGACGACCGCGAAACGGACTTCAACCGCATCGATATCGTCAAACAGACGTACGACGCGGCGATCGCGGCGGGGGATCGGAACGTTTACTTCCTGGACAGCCGCGACTTCTTCCGCGGTCCGATGAGCGACCTTTGCACGGTGGATATTCTCCACCCGAACGATCTCGGTCAGTTCATCATGGCTTGCGAGGTGTACAAGACGCTTGTCGGCGCGCTGAAGCGGTAAACGCCGTAACATCCTTACAAAGCACTCCCACAAAGAAGCGTATCATCTTTTCCTGATGATACGCTTCTTTTCTATAATATCGAAAAAACTTTACGGGTTTTTGATCGCAGACTGCGCGGCGGCAAGGCGCGCGATCGGGACGCGGAACGGCGAGCAGGAAACGTAGTTCAAGCCCAGCTGATGGCAGAACGCGATGGACGACGGGTCGCCGCCATGCTCTCCGCAGATCCCGCAATGCAGTTCGGGACGCACCTTCTTGCCCAACGTGACCGCCGTTTCCATCAATCTGCCCACGCCTGTGGTGTCCAGACGGACGAACGGATCGGATTCATAGATCTTTGCCTGATAGTACGCGGGCAGGAACTTTCCTGCGTCGTCGCGGGAGAAGCCGAACGTCATCTGCGTCAGATCGTTCGTTCCGAAGCAGAAGAACTCCGCTTCCGACGCGATCTCGTCCGCCGTCAGAGCGGCGCGCGGGATCTCGATCATCGTTCCGACCTGATAGCACAGCGTTTCGTCCGACGCTTTGATCAGCGCGTCTGCGGTCGAGACCACCGTTTGCTTGACGAACTTCAGCTCCTTGACCTCACCGACCAGCGGGATCATGATCTCCGGCTCCACCTTCCAGTCGGGATGCCGCGTCTGCACCGCCAACGCGGCCTTGATGACCGCCGTCGTCTGCATTTCCGCGATTTCGGGGTATGTGACCGTCAGACGGCAGCCGCGATGACCCATCATCGGGTT
>CAYPYA010000046.1:0-2876 GCA_964414775.1 uncultured Ruminococcus sp.
CACCAAGGATCTGAACGGCACCTATG
Source organism: uncultured Ruminococcus sp. (assembly GCA_964414775.1). GTDB lineage: Bacteria > Bacillota > Clostridia > Oscillospirales > CAG-382 > Coliplasma. The sequence goes on from CAYPYA010000046.1 coordinate 27, forward strand.
ACGTGGACGATTTCGTGACCGGCTTCATCCGCACCTCCGGACCGACCATCACGCTCAACGGCGCGTGGGCGCAGAACCTCGGCGTCAGCGAAACCTACATCGACTTTTTGGGAACGAAGGGCGGCATTCGTCTGAACTACGGCGGCGACTTCACGGTGTATACCACCTCCTGCGGCAGCTTGGTCAGCTTCAAGCCGAAGTACAAGGATTACCCGCACTTCCAGAAGGAGATCGACCGTTTTGTCGAGTGCTGCAAAACCGGAGAAAAGCTCCCCTCGCACATCGATACGGTCATCAAGACCGCACGCATGATGCAGGCAATGTACGATTCCTCCGAACAGAACAGGGAAATCGTTCTCGACTGAATAGAATAACGCCAAAGGGGAACTTTTTACAAGAAAGTTCCCCTTTTGGGTCCCCTCAAAAACTTGATTTTGCAAACCGAATATTTTTTGAATAATAAGGATAGGACAGGGAGAGTTGACCGTGAAGCACGAAACCGAACGGATGTCTTTTTTGTATGCCAATGCATGGGAGGAGCAATTTGGATCTTTGAAACATGACGGGCGTGCCGCGTTGGCGACGGATATTTTGAAGCGGTTCGGATTTTCCGAAAGGCTGAACGGGTCCCTGTATATCCGCACCGCGATCCTGCTTGCCGTGCAGGACCCGGACTTGCTGCATCTGGTGACAAAGGCGCTGTATCCGCGGGTCGCGAAGCTCCATCATACGAGCGCGAGCTGTGTGGACCGTTCCATTCGTCATGCGTTGGATCGCTGTTGGATCCGTGCGGATCCGGACGTGATCGAGACGTTTTTCGGCAATGCGCTGCGAACCGATCGGAAGCGTCCGAGCGGCGGCGAATTCATTGCCGTGATCGCCGACAGCGTTTGTCTGCTGGAAAGAAACCGCGAGAGGAAACGTACCGGTTGAGATGACCTTTGTATATGTGACGGTCGCTCTTACCAATTGACAATTGCCGATTGCGAATTGCCTGCAATTGTTTTTTTGCAAAAGGATTGCTTTTTGTTGAAGCGTGTAGTATAATATGGAATCGGCGGTATGCCGAAGTAAACGCTGATGGGAAGGGAGATGCGCGTCATGGAGCTGAAACGGTATATTGTGAAATGTATGTTTCAGGTATCCTATTACAAGCCGGGCGGCAGCCGTCTGGACCGCAGCAGCTGGGTCGAGCGTGTGTTCTATCTGCGTGCGGCGGATATCGAATCTTCCTATCGGAAGGCAGAGGAGCTCAGCTACGAGTACGAGTGCGACTTTACGGACCGCGACGGGGTCTACGTTTGCTGTCGGCTGTATGAGATCACCGACAGCTACGAGCTGACGGAGGAACGGTTGCAGGACAAGACGGAACTGTATCATAACTTCTTTGAGGCGTCGACCGAGGAGGTCGAATGGTTCTTACGCCGCCAGTACGGTGAGAAAACCCCCGAATCGTAAAAGTATTTTTTTGAAAGATCAATCTTTTCAACGATGTCTGCATAAGAAAGGAACATAAACATGAAAGCATTGGATACCATTTGCGTACAGGGCGCATACAAACCGAAAAACGGAGAACCGCGCGTGATCCCGATCATCCAGAGCACGACGTATCAATACGATTCCAGCGTCGAGATGGGCGATCTGTTCGACCTGAAGAGCGAGGGATATTTCTATTCCCGTCTGCAAAACCCGACCTGCGACTATGCGGCGGCAAAGATCGCACAGCTGGAGGGCGGCGTGGCGGGCATGCTGACCGGATCGGGGCAGGCGGCAAACTTCTACGCGGTGTTCAACCTTGCACAGGCGGGCGATCACATCGTCGCGTCCTCCGCGATCTACGGCGGGACGTTCAATCTGTTCAACGTGACCATGCGCAAGCTGGGGTTTGACTTTACCTTCGTGTCTCCGCACGCGACGGCGGACGAGCTGCGCGCGGCGGTACGTCCAAACACGAAAGCGTTCTTCGGGGAGACGGTCTCCAATCCGAGTCTGGATCTTTTGGATATCGAGACGTTCGCATCCGTTGCGCACGAATGCGGAGTCCCGCTGATCGTTGACAACACGTTTGCAACGCCGATCAACTGCCGTCCGATCTCGTTCGGCGCGGATATCGTCACCCATTCCACCACCAAATACATGGAGGGTCATGCGTCCACCGTCGGCGGCGCGATCGTTGACAGCGGGAATTTCGATTGGACGCAAAACGATAAATTCCCCGGGCTTACCAAGCCGGATGACAGCTATCACGGCGTGGTGTATGCCGAACGCGGAAAGGGCGCATATTTGCTCAAGTGCGTCGTACAGCTGATGCGCGATCTCGGCTCGGTGCAGGCGCCGATGAACGCGTTCCTTTTGAACGTCGGATTGGAGACCTTGCATCTGCGCATGGCAAGGCATTGCGAAAATGCAAAGGCGGTCGCCCGGTATCTGCAGAAGCATCCCAAGATCGCATGGGTGAAGTGTGCGATGCTTCCGGAGGACAGTCAGCACGCGTTGGCGCAAAAATATATGCCGAACGGAACCTGCGGCGTCGTCTCCTTCGGCGTGCGGGGCGGTCGCAAAGCCGCGACCGTGTTGATGGACAGTTTGCGGCTTGCTGCCATCGTGACCCATGTGGCGGATGCGCGGAGCTGCTGTCTGCATCCCGCGTCCACGACGCACCGGCAGTTGACGGATGAGCAGCTGCTCGCCTGCGGCGTGTCGCCCGATCTGATCCGCTTCTCCTGCGGCATCGAAAGCGCGCAGGACATCATCGCGGATCTGGAACAGGCGTTGGCAAAGGTTTAACAAACAGAATCATGGAGTGCATTTTAGGACGCTTTTTGGGAGAGACTTTTTGCAATGAAAAGA
>CAYPYA010000047.1:0-3105 GCA_964414775.1 uncultured Ruminococcus sp.
GCGGGGGCAGGCGGTTGGTTGAGATGTTCGGTGCAGACGCGGTTGAACGGCATCGAGCCGCCGTTTCCGGGGTACTCGTCTATCCCGTAGAGGTTCCAGAAGAACGGAACGTTTACGTCGGTCGGGTAGGCGTAGTTTTCGGGAATGTTCATATAGATGAACTGCGCGTCCGCGATCCGGATGTTCTTGGCAAAGCAGCGCTCGGATTTATCCAGCAATCGGAATCCGACCTGTTCCAGATTCCCCTGCGGACAGCCGCAGCCGGGCAGGCAGAGCGCCTTGGTCTCACGATCCCACGGAACGAGAATATGCTTGTCGCAGGTCTGCATAGGCGGATCGGAGCGCAGGTAGTAGAAATCATCCGTCACGCAGGATGGGTCGTTACTAAACAGATGACCGATATCACGCTCGCATGCCTCGGTCGCGATCTTGCCGGAGACGGTGCAGAGCTTGACGCCGGGCATGGACTCCTTGGAATAAGCCACGGAGCCGGGACGGGTAAAGGTCTTCTGATAGGGAATGCCCTTGTCCTCAAAGTGCTGATAGATCATGCGGAAGATATTGTTCCACAGCACGCCCGCCGCACGGCTCGGTGCGGTGATGGTCTTGTTGTTGTCATAGCCGTACCAGCAGGCGGAGACCAGATCGGGGGTGTAGCCGCAGAAGTACAGGTCCTTGTTGTCGTTGGTCGTACCGGTCTTGGCGGCGATCTCCAAGCCCTCGAAATCCTTATAGAAGTCGATGTAGAGACGCGCCGTACCACGAGAACCGCGCACGACGGATTGCAGGAGGGAGGTCAGCATGAACGCCGTACCTTCGGAGTAGAGCACCTCTTCCTTGGGGTTGTTGTTCAGCAGGACGTTGCCCTGCGAATCCCGCACCATCGTATAGGTGCGTGCGTGCGAGGTGACGCCGCCGTTGGCGAAGCAGGCGTATGCCTGCGTCATTTCGCGCACGGTCACGCCGAACGTAAACGAGCCGAGCGACAGCGGGGAAAGCGCCTGATCGGAGAATACCGTTCCGTTGGAGGAGGTGTAGCTGTCCACCAGCGTCGTGAAGCCGGAACGCTGCATGTTGCGGAATACGTTCTGCACGCCCAGCCGATCGCAGGTCTTGACCGCGACGGTGTTGATCGAACGCTGGAGGGCAATCGAGAGCGGCACTCTTCCTTCAAAGCCGTCGTACCAGTTTGGCGGCCACATTTTCTCGTTTTCCTCATCGTACAGAAGCGGAACGTCATCGCAGGGACCGACGTAGTTGTACAGCCCCGATTCCAGCGCGTAGGCGTAGACGGAAAGCGGCTTGACGGACGAGCCGCACTGCCGTCTGCTTTGGGTGGCGCGGTTCAGACCGCGGTTGATCTTCTTTTCGCCGCGCCCGCCGACGATGCCGAGCAGATGCCCGTTTTTGGGGTTCATGACGCACATGGCGGACTGGGCTTGCAGACCCGTGACCGGTTCCCAGTATTGCTCGTCGCAATAAGCGGTCTCCATGATGCGCTGGATGTCGGGATCCATGCAGGTGACGATGTGCAGACCGCCGGAATACAGCTTGATGGACGCGGTTTTTTCATCGTAGCCGTAGGTTTCCATCAGGTCGTTGATCACGTCGTCAATGACCGCGTCGACATAGTAGGAGTGGATGGTCTCGTGGTATTCCTCGTCGTCGTCGCTTGCAAACTCGAGCGGCGCGTCGTACGCTTCGTCAAATTGCTGTTGGTCGATGAGCCCCTGCCGAAGCATTTCACGCAGAACCAGATTACGGCGTTCGAGGTTGTAGCGCGGGTGCAGGAGCGGGTCGTATTTGACCGGGGATTTTCCGATGGAGGCGAGCGCGGCGCATTCGTTCAGCGTCAGCTCGTCCAGCTCCTTGCCGAAGTACGTTTCCGCCGCGGCGCGCACGCCGTAGCAGCGTTCGGAAAGGAAGATGGTGTTGAGATACATCTCCATCAGCTCGGTCTTGTCGTACTTCTTTTCGACGTTGAGCGCACGGAAGATCTCCTGAATCTTACGCTGGATGGTGCTTTCGTTGTCGCCGGTGACGTTCTTGATCAGTTGTTGGGTGATGGTGGAGCCGCCGAACTGCGAGCCGGACGGAACGAAGAAGTTATACACCGCGGACAGCGTTCGCTTGGTATCCACGCCGTTATGCTCCCAGAAGCGCTGATCCTCGATGGCGACATAGGCGTCGACGAGCTGTTTGGGGATCTCACTGTAGGACACCCACAAACGGTTCTCGCTGGAGGACAGGCGGTCGTTTTCCAATTCCCGTTCGTTGCCCTCGGCGTCAACGTAGTAGAGCGAGGTGGTGAGCGAGGAATCGTATTTGAGGTTTTCCAGCTCGGGAACCTCGCTGTCGATATAGCTTTGCAGATAGACCATGAAGGTCAGCCCGACCACGGCGCCGACGATCACGCCGACAATGATGACGGTCAGCAGGACGTTCAGCGTATAGGTCAGGATCTTGCGAAGCAGAAACAACGCCGTTTTCCCCGAATATTTTCCGGTCTTTTTCAGGATCTCGGCGGTATTCCGATTGGATTTCTTTTTCTTTTCGGGCTCGTCGCCGTCCGCGGGAAGCGTATCGAACAGGCGGGTCTTGCCGGCGCCGTTCGGTGTGCCGTTCGGTGTGCCGTCATTTGTGCCGTTCGAATTTTGCGGCTCGGATGCGGGTTCAGAGCGTTCGTCTTTCATGGCTTGTTCTTCCTTTCTCTTCAAAGGGGAGTTATTTCAGGGCAACGTGACGGTCGCCCAGCAGTTGTTTGAGTTGTCGCAGCAGGGGTTCGCACGGATCGCAGAACGCGTTTTTCCAAACGCGCAGCTTCTTTTCTTCGGAAAAGTAGAGCAGGATACGTGCGTTTCCCGGATAGGAGCGGGTCAGCGAAAGGGCTTGCTCCATGCGGGAACGGTTCTCCGATGTGATCTTCAGATACAGGGAAGCAGGATCCCCCACGGAAAGTATAGCAGACGGATTCGGGGAATTTGTTTCCGGTCTGGAAATATTTTTCAAAATCATTTTGAGTTCGGGGGGGCTTTCCATGTCGCGGGCAGGCTCTAAATCGACCGTTCCGCGGCAGATGACCGTGTCCCCCACCGCGAGCTGCTC
>CAYPYA010000048.1:0-5113 GCA_964414775.1 uncultured Ruminococcus sp.
TATGTTGTCTGGGATTGGGGCACATATGTGAGATCTTCCGACAGCAAGCTGTTTGACAACAAGATCCACAACTTCACCACCACCGAGCTTACTCTGGAGGGGAAGGCGGGCGCACAGATCACGTTCTATACGGCGGCGATCACCAATACCGGCGATCTGTCCGGCTTGGGCGATGACCGTCCCGAACCCCTGGAATCTTCCGAAACCCCTGCGGAATCCTCCGAGCTTTCCGCTTCCGAGGCTGCTTCTGAGGAAGTCTCTGCGGCGGTCAGCGATGTGTCCTCCGCTGTGAGCGAGGAAACCTCTGAGGCAACCTCCGAGACGTCTTCCGAGACGACTTCTTCGAAGACCCCGGCTTCTTCCGTTCCCGCGACCGGCTCCGAGCCTGCCGAGGAAGGCGGCTTCCCGGTCGGCGGCATCATCGCTATCGTGTGTGGCGCCGTTGCCGTGATCGCGGCTGTCGTTGTGATCCTGCTCAAGAAGAAAAAGGCTTAAGAGCCGAACATAGCCAAACCAAAAGCCGAATGCGATCTGCATTCGGCTTTTTGCGTCGGAAAACGTATGGAGCGCGTTTTCTATTCCGAGAGGGTCTGTCGGAACGAAAGCGCACGCGTCTTTCGTTCGCAGAGAAGCAGGACGGCTTCGTAGAACAGGACAAACAGCACCAGCGTGACGAAAAAAGCGGGCACGTCAAACCGTAAGGCGGGCAGATCGGAAACGTCGCGGTACACGATGTTCACCATGACGCGCAGCAGCGCATACTGATATCCCGTTCCGAGGACAAAGCCGATCATCGCCGCCGGAGCGTAAGCGCCGAGAACGGCGCGTCTGCATTCCCAACGCGTGTATCCGAATGCGGACATCAACGCCAGTGAGGAACGGTTCCCGCTCTCGGCCGTGCGCACGGCAAGCAGCAGCGTCGTGCAGGAAAGCACCAGTCCGATGATCAGCATCATCACCTGCATCATAACGCCGCCGTAGTCTTTCATGCCGTACGACATCTGCATCAACGACGCAAAGCAGAACGAGGCGAACGCGATGAAAAAGACCAGCGTTTTCCGACTGCGCAGGGTGCTTTTCCGCATATCGCGTACAAAACAGGGGGAAACGTTTTTCGTTGTCGGATCTGCTTGCTCTTTTTCGCGTTTGCGGGGGAGGGATTTGGCGAACTCCTTTTCCTTCCAAAGCGACGTGACAGGCGTTTGCAATTGCCTGTACGCGTACAGCACGGACAGGAGCGAGAAAAACAGAGCCGGAAGCAGGACCAGAAAGACAAACAGCGACGGATGAAACCGAAGCGGGATCGGCGGGAGGAACCCGTCCTTGTTCTGTACCTCGTAAAAGGTCGGCATCAGTATCCACGCGCCGACATAGCCGAGCGTCCCGCCGATCAGGACGCTGCAGCCGAACACCCAAAAGGGGCGCGACAGGTCCTTCGCGGAATAGCCGAGTGCTTTCAATACGCCCAATTCGCGCCTTCGCTCGTCGATATGCCGTTTGCAGGCGAACAGCAGCGTCACAGCCGAGGTCAAAAGCAGACAGCCGCCCGTACACAGGCAAACGACCTTGGAGGTCATGGACTGCGCTTCGTAGAACACAAGCGCCGTTTCGCCTTCGACCTGCTCTTTGACGGAAGCGAGGTCTATGTCGAATTGTAAAAACATGGTGCAGACCAGTACGGCGCAAAAGACGATCACCGCGACGGTGACCTGCTTTGCGGCGGTTTTATATCCGATCATCATGGTGAAATAGGTTCCTTTCCGATTGATGTCATGCGTTTGGCGTTTTTACGCAGGGGCGGGAGCGTTTTTTGCTTACCAGTCGATCTCATATGCGCTTTTCGGATGCTCCTGCTCCTGTATGCCGACGATCCTTCCGCTGTTCATGCGGATGACGCGGTTTGCCGTTTGCGCGATGTTCTGGTTGTGCGTCACCATGACGGCGGTGAAGCCGAGCTCCTTTTGGAGCGCGGAAATGCAGGAAAGCACCTGCCGTCCGGTCTGCTCGTCCAAAGCGCCCGTCGGCTCGTCCAGAAACAGATATTTCGGCTTTTTCGCCAGCGCGCGGGCGATCGAGACCCGCTGCTGTTCGCCGCCGGACAGCTCGGCGGGGTAGCTTTTCAGCTTTTCACCCAGTCCGACCGCCTGTAACACCGAACGGTATTCGCCGTTTCCCGCAAGGTCCGCGCCCAAGCGCACGTTCTGCTCCACATTCAGGTGCGGGAGCAGGGCGTACTGCTGGAAAACGAATCCGATCTGCTTCCTGCGGAATTCCGTCCGCTGCTTCTCCGTGTAGGCGGATATGTCCGTTCCGTCATAGAGGACGCGTCCGCCTGTCGGTTTTTCCAATCCGGACAGCAGGTACAGCGCCGTCGTCTTTCCCGAACCCGAAGCGCCTAAAATCACGGTCATGGAACCGTTTTGCACCGTGAGGGAAATTCCGTGCAGCACGGCGGCGCTTCCGTAATGCTTTGTCAGGTTTTCTGCTTGCAGCATGAGATATCTTCCTTTCTAATGACCATTCCATTCTTTTACCGACACGTATCGTTAGGAACATAAATGTTCCAAAGATTTATCTTTCAAACTATCTGATCCAATACGCCGCGGAACACGTCCGTCATCATATCGCCGATCTCCTTTTGCGTAAAGCGGCAGACGTCGGTCGCGCAAAGGCTCGCGATGCCGTGCGTATAGATCCAAAGGTGCTTGTACAGTAATTTCGCCTTGACGGGCGGCAGACGGTATTCCGTTTGAATGGCCTGCAGGATCGCTTCGTAGCTTTCGTCGATCAGCGGCAGAACGTCGGAAATGCCGGGGATCTGCGCTCGCTCGGTCATGAACAGAAGCCGAAAGAAGCGCGGCTGCTCGATGGCAAAGCGGATGTACTGCGTTCCGACCCCTTTGAACGGGTGCGGGTCGGCAAGTCCCGTTTGGATGTACGAGGCGTACAGCTTTCTGATGCGGAAAAGCACCTCCTGCTGTACCTCCTCCATGCTGTCGAACACCGTGAAGATCGGACGTGCGGAGCTTTGCAGCTTCGAACCGAGCGCGCGTGCGGTCAAGGCCTGCATCCCCGCGCTTCTCACGATCTCGAGCGCGTTCGAAACAATGGTCTCTTTGTCAAATTTTGCTTTCGGCGGCATAGGCTCTCCTTTCTAAAACAAACGTTTTGAAACATCTGTTTTATTATAATCCGAAAAGTGGAAATTGTCAATAGCAGGAAGTTTGTTTTTTTCGGAGAAAACGCCTTGATTTATGCTTGCATTTATGGTAGAATAAATCAACGGATGCATTATTGGGGAGAAATTCAAGAAAGGGTACGCATTGTGGTTCTGATCATCGCGGAAAAGCCGAGCCTTGCCCGAAATATCGCTTCTGCCATCGGGCAGATGCGCCGCAGGGACGGGTATCTGGAGGGCGAGGGATATCTCGTCACATGGGCGTTCGGTCATCTTTTCTCCCTTTGCGATGTGGAAGCATACAGCCCTTTGCCGAACGGGGAAACGCATTGGAGCATGGAGAACCTGCCCTGCTTCCCGTCGGAATTTCGGTTTGAACTGCGCAAGAGCGGGGACAAAAAGACGGTGGACGCGGGGGTGCGCAAGCAGTTCTCGGTCATTCAGGCGCTGTGCGCCCGTCAGGACGTGGATACCGTCGTAAACGCGGGAGACTCCGACCGCGAGGGGGAGATCATCGTCCGCCTTTGCGTTTCCCATACGGGCGTTGCGGTCGGCGGCGGCGGAAAGGCGTTCAAGCGGCTGTGGCTTCCCGATCAGACGCCTCAGACGGTGCGGGAGGCTTTGCGGGATCTGCAGGACGAAAAAGCGTATGACCGCTTGGCGGACGAGGGGTTCGCCCGTACCTATATCGATTGGCTGTACGGCGTGAATCTGACCCGTTACGCCACCCTGCGTACCGGAATGCTTTTGCGTGTCGGACGCGTCATCGTTCCGATCGTCAAGGCGATCTACGAGCGGGACATGGCGATCCGCAGCTTCGTTTCCGAAACCTACCTTGCGCCGATCAGCAGGGAGCAGACCAACGGGGAAACCGTCGAGCTGGTCTCCAAAAAGAAATTTTCAAAGAATCAGCGGGAGCAGGCGGAAGCCCTTTGCAGGCTGTATAACGAAACCGGGGCGTCCGTGACCGCGGTGAAGCGCAAAAAGGACAAGCTGTCCGCGGGCAAGCTGTATTCGCTTTCCAAGCTGCAAAACGTGCTGGGCAAGAAGTATAAGATGTCCATGAAGGAATCGCTTGATATCCTTCAAAAGCTGTACGAGGAGGGATACCTGACCTATCCGCGTACCAATTCCGAGTATCTGGCGAGCGCGGAAAAGGGAAAGGTCAAAACGATCCTCGAATCCTGCCGCAAGCTGGGATATCCCGTTTGCTTCAAGGACGGCAAGCAGATCTTCGACGACAGCAAGATCGAATCCCACTCGGCGCTGACGCCGACCTATAAGATCCCCGGAAAGGACGCTTTGAGCGAACGGGAGAAGCAGGTGTACGCGACCGTGTTCCGTCGGTTTGTCGCGGTGTTCTGTGAGGAGGACTGCATCGTATCCAGAACGGAGATCACCGTTTCGGTCGGGGACCTGGAAAGCTTCACGCTGAAGGGGACGGTGATCGTACAGCCCGGCTGGACGAAGTACGACGACCGCTCCCAAAAGGATCGCATCCTGCCGATGCTGGAAAAGGGAGACACCGTGCAGATCTGCTTTCAGCCGACCGAAAAGGAGACCTCACCGCCCAAGCATTACACCATCGAGACGCTCAACAACTATCTGAAAAATCCGTTCAAAGAGGAGAAAGCGGCGGCAAAGGAAGCAGAGGGGGAATCCGACGACGACGCCGAGGACTACCGGGCGATCTTCGAGGGGCTGGAGCTGGGAACGGAAGCGACGCGGACGGGTATCATCGACAATGCGCGCAACAGCGGATATATTTCCCTGAAAAAGGACGTGTACACCATTCTGCCGGACGGGGAATTTCTGGTGGAATCCCTGGAGCGCATGGGCATTGTTATGGATAAGTATAAAACAAGCGAAATGGGTCGTGCGCTGAAAGCCGTTTACCACGGGACCATGACGGTAAACGACAGCGTGCGTCTGGCG
>CAYPYA010000049.1:0-6523 GCA_964414775.1 uncultured Ruminococcus sp.
CAGCTTTGAATGCATCGTCATTTCCGACGGGGAGACCGAGCCGCATACCGCCGCGCAGGCCGAACGCAGTCGGGAACAGACGGCGCAGGGCTTCCTGACGGAGCAGGCAAAGCAGGCGATCCGCTTTACGTACCCGTATCAGGACAGCGCGATCCCGGCAAAGGTCTCCGTCTCCGAATTGAAACAGCAATTCGGACAAGCACCCCTGCAGCGGGTCTACCGCACCGAACAGATCACGCGTGCCCCGTCGTTTCTGGAGCAAAAAGCGCATACCGGCGCGGAAAAAGGCACGGCAAACCATGTGTTCTTACAGTTCTGCGACTTTGCGTCCGTGGAGCAAAACGGGATCGAAGCCGAAGCAAAGCGGCTTTTGCAAAAACGCCTGCTCACCCCCGAGCAGGGAGAGCTTTTGGATCTTGACGGACTGCGCACGTTCTTTGACAGCGACCTGTACGCCCGCATGCGGCAGAGCGAACGGCTGTACCGCGAGCAGCGCTTCTCCGTCCGCGCACCCGCGTCCCTGCTGGGCGGCGGGCAGACCGAAACGGTCCTGCTGCAAGGGGTGATCGACTGCTTCTTTGCCGAGCAGGACGGCAGTCTGACCGTCGTGGATTATAAGACCGATCACGTCACCGACGGCGAGACCCTGCACAGGCGGTACGAGGCGCAGCTGGAATGCTACCGCTTCGCCGTTTCCGCCATGACCGGACGCCCTGTCGAACGAACCGCCATCTGGTCGTTTGCGCTCGGACGCGAGGTCTGAACGCCTGATACAAGAAAGAAGGTCGTAACCATGCCATTTTTACCGGTCAGCCCCGAGGAACTGAACGGACAGCCGGATTTTGTGATCGTGACGGGGGACGCGTACGTCGACCATCCATCGTTCGGAACGGCGATCGTTTCCCGCGTTCTGGAAGCCGAGGGGTATTCCGTCGCGATCCTTCCGCAGCCGAATTACCGTTCCTGTGAGGATTTCAAACGCTTCGGCAAGCCGCGTCTGGCGTTTCTGGTCAACAGCGGCAACATCGACTCGATGGTCGCGCATTATACCGTCGCCAAAAAGAGACGAAACGACGACTACTATTCCCCCGGCGGCAAGGCGGGCTACCGCCCCGACCGCGCCGTGATCGTGTACTGCAACCGCCTGCGGGAGGCATACGGGGACGTCCCGATCGTTTTGGGCGGCATCGAAGCGTCCACCCGCCGCTTCGCGCATTACGACTATTGGACGGACGCGGTGCGCCGCAGCATTCTGGTGGACAGCCGCGCCGATCTGCTGACCTACGGCATGGGGGAAAACATCCTGCGCCGCGTCGCGTATCTTTTGAACCGCGGCGTTCCGATCCGTAAGATACGGGACGTGCGCGGAACCGTGTTTTTGGAAAAGCGGGACTTTCAGCCGCTGTTCCCGTCCGTGTTCACGGGGGAGTACGATACGCTCAAAACGGATAAGAAAGCCTACGCGGACGCGTTCCGTATGCAGCATGAAAATCAGGACGCCTGCTACGGAAAGGCGCTGATCGAGGGCTACGGCGAGCGCATTCTGGTGCAGAACCCGCCCATGCCGCCGCTGACGACGAAAGAGCTGGACAGGGTGTACGACCTGCCCTACATGCGTACCTACCACCCGATGTATGAAAAGGACGGCGGCATCCCCGCGATCGCCGAGGTGCGCTTTTCCGTTACGCATAACAGGGGCTGCTTCGGAAACTGCAATTTCTGCTCCATCGCGTTCCATCAGGGCAGGACCGTCACCTCCCGCAGCATCGAATCCTGCGTGCGGGAAGCCGAGATCATCGCAAGTCAGCCGGATTTCAAGGGCTATATCCACGACGTCGGCGGTCCGTCGGCGAACTTCCGTCACAACGGCTGCGCCAAAGCCGAAAAGAACGGAGTCTGCCCCAACAAGAACTGCCTGACGCCGCAGATCTGCAAAAACATGAAGGTCGATCACAGCGAGTACGTTCGGCTTCTGCAAGCCATCGAAGCCGTTCCGGGCGTGAAAAAGGTGTTCGTGCGCAGCGGACTGCGCTATGACTATATGCTGGCGGACCCCGACGACACGTTTTTCCGCAAGATCGTTTCCGACCATGTGAGCGGACAGTTAAAGGTCGCGCCCGAGCATTGCTCGGATCACGTGCTTGCCTTGATGGGGAAGCCGTCCGCTTCCGTGTATACCCGCTTTCAGGAACGCTTCTATCGGTATACAAAGGAGATCGGAAAGGAGCAGTACCTCGTCCCCTATCTCATGTCCTCGCACCCCGGCTCCACCCTGCAGGACGCCGTCGAGCTTGCGCTTTTCCTGAAGCGCAGCCGCATCAATCCCGAACAGGTGCAGGACTTCTATCCCACCCCCGGAACGGCTTCGACCTGTATGTTCTGGACGGGCATCGACCCGTTTACGGGCGAATCGGTGTACGTCCCGCGCAGCTATGAGGAGAAGTCCGTCCAACGCGCGCTGCTGCAATGGTATAAAAAGGAAAACGCCGAAACGGTGCGCAGGGCGCTTTATCGGATCGGCAGGCAGGACCTGATCGGGTACGGTCCGAATTGCCTTGTCCCGCCCCGCAGCCCGCAAAAGGACGCGAAAAAGCCCGTCGGGAGTCCATCCTCTCCCAAACGGGCAAACAGACCGGCTTGCCGAAACGAAAAACGGAACGGCAAGCCAAACGGAAAGCAAAATGGAAAGTCGACCGGCGTTAAGCGTCGTCGCGGATGACCTCGGTCTCGTCCAGCACCCGCTGTAAGGCGATGTCCCATTCGCGGGACAGATCCACGATCCCGTCGATGTCGAACCCGTCCCGATGCAGACGCTCGAAACGCTCCTTGCCCAGCCGTTCCAGCCAGGCCTGCTCGCATCCCTCTTTGATTTGATACAGTTTAGACATAATGCAAACCTCCTTTTTGGTATTTTATCATAAGGAAAAAGAACTGTCAAGCGGTTGATTTTCCAATCATTCCATGGTAAAATATAACAGAATGAACGATTTTTCAGAAAGGTCATATTGCTATGAAATGTAAACATCTGCTCAAGTACTGCGGACTGCTACTGCTTACGTCCGCATTGCTGCTTGTCTCCTGCAAACCGACAACGCCACCCGTGGAAAATAGTTCCGAAACGTCGTCCGGGAGCGGCTCGTCCGAACGCAAGTATACGCTTGTCAGCGTCGGCAAGCCGTACAAGGCATCCGCCGCCGCGTCGGAAGCCTATCCGGATATGTTCGGTCAACAGCTGACCGACGGGCAGAAGCTGCCGGACAGCGGAAGCTTCTATATGGACGTGCGCATGGTCGGATATGTCGGCACCTGCCGCTTTGATATCGATCTGGGCGAGGACGGAAAGCGCATCTGCGCCATCGTCGCGCGTTCTCTGGATATCGACCGCCACGGCGTCAAGCGTGCCGGAGCGGCGCGGTTCTTCGGTTCGAACGACGGAGAGAACTGGGAAGGACTGGGGCGCGATTTCTTCAAGCCGACGGGCGATATGACCGTCAGCACGGTGCGCTTGGAACTGGACGAGGTGGTGGATTACCGCTATATCCGCGTCACCATGTCCCTGCAAACGGGCGCGGCGTTCTACTTTTTGGATGAGCTGGAGGTCTACGCCGACGTTCCCGAAAAGGAGCAGACGCTGAAAGGCTCCGGCGCTTACGCGGACGAACAGATCGATCGCAACGCGTGGAAGGCGCTCTCTACCGGAAAGATTGCTTCCCCGAAGGCGACGGATAACGTCGCACGCGGCGCGAAATACTCCTTCCAAAACGCCACTCCCGACCCCCGCGCGGAGCAGTCGCATGACGTCGCCAAGCTGCTCCCTCTCAATACCGTCAATCCTCCGTTCAACGAGATCATGACGGACGGCGCACGTACCGGCAGACCCTTCGGCGACCGCGTCTGGACGGGCGTTCAGGCAAAGGAATGCTCCCTGTCGGTCGATCTGGGACAGGTGAAGGACAATCTGTTCTCCTTCCGTCTGCATATGCTTGCGGGCGGCACGGACGTGGAATATCCCGCGTATGTCGACGTCTACGGCTCGGACGATAACAGCTCGTATACCCTGCTCGGGCGTATGTACGCGCCCGCGGGCGGCGCGAACTACGCGTATACATTGATCCTTCCCGAATACATTCACGCCCGCTATCTGCGTTTCGATTTCCCGAACGGGAACAGCAATTACTGGATGGAAGAGGTCGAGGTGTTCGCCGGCTTGGACGAAGCGCCCGCGGAGGAGCTTTACGCGCCCGTCACCTTCCCGAAGGTCACCGAGGACCTGTACTGGGATTCGTCCGAAGCGGACTATGCGACCCGTCAGAACCTGCTTCTGGGCAAAAAACAGCAGGTCGCGACCTCCTACTACATGAATCCGGTCGAGCACGCCGACGAAACGCCGGGCGACACCGATCTGCTCACCGACGGGAAGCTTGCAAGCTCGCTGTACTGCTATAACGGGGAATTCTTCTTCCACCGCGGCGGCGGCGCGATCCAATTCTTCTTCGATCTGGAAAAGATCTCCTCCGTCGAGAGCCTGAACATCAGCTATCTGGAACAGCTCGACTGGGGCATCAACCATCCCAACTATATCACCGTTCTGCTTTCCAACGACGCCAACCATTGGTATCCGGTCAAGACGGACCATATCACCAACGAGGCAAGCGCCACGGAGAACCGCGTCGCTTATGAGATGAAGCTGGATCATACCTATGCCGCCCGCTTTATCAGCATCCGCGTCGAGTCCGCCGTTCTGTTCATCGACGAGATCGAGCTGAACGGGACCAAGAAGGTCGCAGGCGACGCCGTCAAACTGGAGGACAGCGGGGTCAAGCCCGTTCCGTACTACACCAACGAGGATGACCGCACCTACTGCAATGTGACCAATACCGGCATCAAGGCAAAGGATATCCCGCTGGTCTACGGCGATCAGGGGGACGAAAGCTCCCTGCTTCCGCTGGTCGCGTATCTGGATGCGGACGGAAAGATCGCCGATACGTTTATGGACGGCTTCCTTTACTGCCCGACGGGTTCGCTTCCCTCCGGCAACGCATTGCATCTGGAAAGCAAGAAGTCGGATTGGGAGTGGATGCGGAACACCATCTTTGACGGCGTGACCGGCATCGGAACGCTGGACAAGGTGGTCGGACAGGTCAAAACGGAGCTGAACAAGCCCGATTACAAGGTACAGGTGTACATCACCATTCTCGTCCCGCACGAAACCGTCACCGATTTCGGGGATATCGACGGGGACGGCACGTCCGAAAGCCTTGCCACCCCCGAGGGACGGCGCAAGGTGCTGGATTGGTATATCGGATCGTGTAAGGCGCTGCTTGCCGAGCGCAACTATCAGAATATCGAGCTTGGCGGCTTCTATTACCTCAACGAATCGGTGGACTATTACAACGACGACACCGCGATCATCCGCGAGATCGCCGACGCGGTACACGACGCGGAATCCTACCTCCTGTGGATCCCGTACTATAACGCGCACCGCTACTATCTGGGCTATGAATTGGGCTTCGATCTGGTCTGCATGCAGCCGAACTACGCCTTTACGCTGGATAAGCCGCTTTCCAACTTCACCTCGACCGCCCGCCGTATGAAAACGCACGGGATGTGCGTCGAGATCGAAAATTCCTATCAGTCGCTTGCCGACCCGATGTTTGCGCGCAGCTATATGCTCTACCTCTACTACGGCGCGACGACGGGCTATATGAAGGACGCGACCCATATCTACTACGACGATATCAACAATTTCAGCGCGATGGCGTACAGCGACGGAGAATTGCTCCGTATGCAGTATGACGCGACCTACCAATTCGCCAAGGGCACGCTGAACATCACCCCCGAGACCCGCTCCGCCATGTCGTTTGAAGGAAGCAAGGACGCGGTCTTGCAGGGAACGGTCGCCGAGGGCGAAACGCTGGCGATGTTCACGCTGGTGAGCGCACCGCAGCACGGCTATGTCTCCTTCGGCGCGGACGGCAGCTTCGTCTACTATCCCGAAAAGGGCTATACGGGCAAAGACAGCTTCACCTATACCTACAACCGTTATCTGGGCGAATCCGAGCCCTGCACGGTCGAGTTCACCGTCAAGTAAGAACGTGCTGCAAATACATCCGATCCCGCCGCTGTACAGCGAACGATCCCGCGTGCTGATCTTGGGGAGCTTCCCCTCGGTCCGCTCGCGGCAGGACGGCTTCTTCTACGCGCATCCGCAGAACCGTTTCTGGCGCGTGCTGGCAAGCCTTTGCAGCGCGGAAGTGCCGCAGAGCATTGCGCAGAAGCGGGAGCTGGTTTTGCAAAACGGGTTTGCGCTGTGGGACGTGATCGCGTCCTGTGAGATCGAAGGGAGCGCCGACAGCAGCATCAAAGCCGTGCGCCCGAACGACCTTTCCGTTCTGTTTGCGGTCTGCCCAAATCTGCGCGTGTATACCAACGGAAAGACCGCGTATGCGTACTATCAACGCTATCAGCTGCCGCAAAACGGCGTTCCCGCCGCCTGCCTTCCCTCCACCAGCCCCGCCAACGC
>CAYPYA010000050.1:0-2011 GCA_964414775.1 uncultured Ruminococcus sp.
AACGGGCGGGTCTTTTTCAGCAAAATACCCGAAATGACGATCGCCGCCGCGCCGACGAAATACGCCGACGGTGCGACCCACCAGGCGCCGCCGAACAGCGCCGACGCGATCAGAGCGATGATCGGCAGCTTTGCGCCGCAGGGGATGAAGGTGGTGGTCATGACGGTCATGCGGCGGTCGCGCTCGTTTTCAATGGTACGCGACGCCATGATGCCCGGAACGCCGCATCCCGTTCCGATGAGCATGGGGATGAAGGATTTGCCGGACAGCCCGAATTTACGGAAGATACGGTCCATGACGAACGCGATACGCGCCATGTAGCCGCATGCCTCCAGAAACGCCAAGAACAGGAACAGAACGATCATCTGCGGGACAAAGCCCAGCACCGCGCCGACGCCGCCGACGATGCCGTCCAGCAGCAGACCGTTCAGCCATGCGGGCGTGCCCGCCTTTTCCAGTCCGCTTTCCAACAGGACCGGGATGCCCGGAACCCAGACGCCGTATTCCGACGTATCGGGAACGCCCTGCGCGTCCTCGCCGAGTGCCGCTTCATAAAGCGGAGAAAGGTCAAAGCCCGCTTCCGCAAGCGCGTCCCCGTAGCTTCCGTAGGCTTCGTCGAACGAAGCGAAGTCCTTGTCACGGACCGCCGCTTGCAGTTCCTCCGCACCGGTGACGCCTTGCTCCGCCGCACCGTCCACGAGAGAAACCAGTTCCTCCGTAAAGAGATGCGCTTCCGCATAGGCGTTCATATCCTCTTCATACGCGGACGAGCCGATGCCGAACAGATGCCAGCCGTCCCCGAACACGCCGTCGTTCGCCCAATCGGTCACAAGCGTACCGACGGTGCTGACGGAGATGTAGTACACAAGGAACATGACGAGTGCGAAGATCGGCAGGGCGGCAAAACGGTTGGTCACCACGCGGTCGATCTTATCCGAGGTGGTCAGCTTGCCCGCCGAACGCTTATGATAGCAGGCTTTGATCAGCTCGGCGATATACAGATAGCGTTCGTTGGTAATGATGCTTTCCGCGTCGTCGTCCAGCTCGGCTTCCGCGGCTTTGATATCCTGTTCGATGTGTGCGCTCACGGCGGGGTCGAGCCGCAATTGCTCCAGCACCTTCTCGTCCCGCTCGAAGATCTTGACGGCGTACCAGCGCTGCTGCTCGGCGAGCTTATCATGCACCGCCGCCTCCTCGATATGGGCGAGCGCGTGCTCCACGACGCCGGAAAAGGTGTGTTGAGGAATGGGCTTGACGGCAGAAGCGGCTTGAATGGCGGCTTCCGCGGCGTCAAACACCCCCATGCCCTTGAGCGCGGAGATCTCCACGACGGGACAGCCGAGCCGCTCCGAGAGCAGCTCCGTGTTCAGTTTATCGCCGTTTTTGCGCACCAGGTCCATCATATTGATCGCGATCACGACGGGAATGCCCAGCTCGGTCAGCTGGGTGGTGAGGTAGAGGTTGCGTTCCAGATTCGTTCCGTCGATGATGTTCAAGATCGCGTCGGGACGCTCGTTGATCAGGTAGTTGCGGGCGACGACCTCCTCCAAGGTATACGGAGACAGGGAATAAATGCCCGGCAGGTCGGTGACGGTCACGCCGTCATGCTTTTTCAGGCTTCCTTCCTTCTTCTCGACCGTGACGCCCGGCCAGTTGCCGACAAACTGATTCGAGCCGGTCAGAGCGTTGAACAACGTCGTTTTTCCGCAGTTCGGGTTGCCCGCGAGTGCAATGCGCAGTTTCATATACTGTATGTCCTTTCTTTGTTTTTTAGAAGTTAGTCTCTGCTAACCAATGGGGTGAAAAATCGGGATCATTGCACCTCGATGTTTTCCGCGTCTGCCTTGCGTAAGGACAGCTCGTATCCGCGCACGGTCACTTCGATCGGATCGCCCAGCGGCGCGACCTTGCGGATGAAAATGTCCGTTCCCTTGGTGATGCCCATGTCCATGATCCGACGCTTGAGCGCACCCTCGCCGTTCAGCTTGACCACGCGCACCGTTTCCCCGAC
>CAYPYA010000051.1:0-10596 GCA_964414775.1 uncultured Ruminococcus sp.
CGTTGGGGAGTCGTAAATGGCATAAGCGGTCTTTTCCGCCACGTCCATATACCAGCCGTCATGTCCGCTTTCAAAATCGCCGTTAAAAAGCTGATTGGGAACGCTGCTCAAATCGGACGGGAACGGGTCGTTCGACGTATCCGTCACGGTCGGCACGGTGGGTTCGCTCGGCGTTTCCGGCACGACCTTGTGCGGATTTTCGCAGAAACCGCCCTCCAGCATGCCATCCACATTGGGCGCCGTCTCGTAGTAGGTCACGATCTCATCCAAATTCACGAACCCGAAGCCGTCCGCGCCGTCGTTATCGTCGCGCAGGATAAAGTAGCACGTGCTTCCGGCATACTTGTCCATATCGACGCGGTAATAGTACTGGCGGAATATGAAGCCGGACTCATTGGAACCTGTGTAGTACCAGTTATTGAAGCGGGCGATCTCTTCATCCTCGCCGTTCTCATGATACCGCATCAAAACGAACTGAAGATCCTGTGTACAGTTGCCCGCCATTTTCCATGTGATCACACCCGTGCCATCCAGTTGGAACAGGCTCGAATGGATCTGTGCACCTACAAACTTCTCGTTTGCGAAGCCGTAGAGATAGTGATTGGTCGCCTTTACGGGGTTGTTCCAAATGTCGACCGGAGAATCATTGACGATGTACGCCTCTTTTTCCTCCTTTGTAAGCTGCCAGCCCAGATATCCGTTTTCAAAGTCGCCGCCCCATAGCTGCGTCTCGATCTGAGGCGTTAGCTTGAGCAGGAAGCAAACAGCGCTTTCCTCACCGTCCGCCGCCGTTCGTGTCACGGTGACTTTTTTGTCCGCGAAATCCGTGAGCAGTAGCTGGAACACGCCCTCCGACTCCGTGATCTCCACGGAACGGTCGTCGCATTCCACGCGGTACGCGCCCGAACCCTTGTCCGCAAACAGCGTCTCAGGCTTCAGGGCATATGTGACTTCCGTTTTTGGCTCTTGCGGGAATACCGGTGCAGGAAGCACCACATCTTGGAGGGTTTGCACCTGCACCTCCCCTTTTGTCGGCTCGGTATGCGAAGGCGTGCTCTCGGACGGTGCCGTGCCGCTTGGGCGCTCCGGCGTATCCCCCTGCCGCCCCGTCAAAACGAACACCAGAACGATCGCCGCCACCAAGAGAACCGCGGCGCCCGCCAGTGCATAGGGCAGCCATTTCGGCCAGTTTTTTCTATTGATCAGCATTTGTTTTCCCTCCAAACGTTCTCATTTTTGTATAAGCCATTCCCAAGCTCGTCCCTCGGGAAGGTGCTTTCCAAAAAGAACCGGATGAAGCGGTCCGCATCTACGGATTTCGCGCACAAAACCCGCTTTTTTCCGGCTGTCGGATGCTCCAGATACTTGTAGAAGTGATCCATGTTCACCGTCAAGCCCCGCGTATATGTACCGCTAAGTTCCGTTTCTACCCAAACCGGCTCCATTTTGCAGATCGTCTCGTCCAGCACGTAATACGCCGCCAGCGGATCGTGGAGGACGGGGTTGAACCAGCAGCCCTTTTTCCAAAGTCGCACCAGCTCCGCGCAATACCCGCTCAGGCCGTCATTTTGGATGCCAAGGACGTATTTTGTCTGCTCGTCGTTTAGCTGTACCTGCCACGTTACGTCCGCGCCGATAAAGCGCGTCGGCAGATCCGCGCGGATCAGCACATCCGCGGCTTCGGGGTCCATCGCCACGTTGTACTCCACAAACTGCTCGTAAAAGCAGCCGCCCATCAGCACCACACGTCCCGCTTTTTTCAGCGTTTCCGGCGCTTTTTTCCACGCGGCAGCGACATTGGTATACGGTCCGATGGCAAGAATGGTCAAGTCGTTTCCGTAGCGTTCACACTGCTTCAAAAGAAAGTCCACCGCTTCCTCGCCGTTTTCCGGGTCGGAGTTGTCCGCACGGTACCGTGGATCCTCCAGCTCCCGCGTATACTGCACAAAGCTGCGCGTTTTGTCCACCGGGTAGGCAAGCGCGTCCCCCAAGCCGGCATAGACGGGAATCTGAGGGTTTCCGGACAGGCGCAAGATCCGCTTGGCAAGCCGGGCGCGCAGCGGTGTGTTCGCGAAAACGGTCGTAACGCCCACAAGAGTGATCTCCTCCATTTTGAGCAGCATCAAAAGTGCCAGCGCGTCGTCAATATCATCTCCGATGTCGGTATCCAAAATCACATATCGTTTCGTCATCTCGATGCTCCCTCCTGCGCCGCCATCTTCGGCACGTTTTCCAAATTTTTGCACTTTACGACGTGGGTGCCGTCTCCCGTGTTCTGCAATCGCCAGTTGGCGCATTCCTCGTCCGCGTACAAGCACCGATCCGCGAATCCGCATCCGACGCACCGATTGCGGATATCCGGCACCTCCATGCTTTTTAAAACGATCTCCGGCTTGCTGCGCTCGATCACAGGATCGGGGATCGACACGGAGGAGATCAGCGCCTGTGTGTACGGATGGCGGGGAGCAGCAATGACATCCTTCACCCGCCCGAATTCGACGATTTCTCCCAGATACATCACCGCCATTCTGCCGTCTCCCACCACATATTTGACGGTGGACAGATCGTGGGTAATATAGACAATGGTCAGCTTCAGTCTTTTGTTCAGTTCCGACAGCAGCTTCAGGATCGACAGCCGCAGGGAAACATCGATCATGGAAATCGGCTCGTCCGCTACGATGAGCTTCGGTTCCAGGGACAGCACCCGCGCGATCAGCACACGCTGACGCTGTCCGCCGGATAACTGGTGGGGATACTTGCTTAAATACAGCTCCGTAGGCGTCAAACCGACAAGCTCCATATATTCTTGGATCCTTTGATCGATCTGACTGCGCTTGAGTTTGCGGTCGTTTGCGTGGATCGGCGCGTAAAGCGACTGATAGATGGTTTTCACGGGGTTCAGCGCCGCGTAGCTGTCCTGCTGAATAAACTGGACGCTTTTGCGGTAAGCGGCTGTGTCCGCCGGACTTGCGTGGCGGATATCTTCTCCGAAATATCGGATCGTTCCGGAGGTCGCGTCGATGAGCCCTGTGATAATTTTTCCCAGCGTTGTCTTGCCGCAGCCGCTTTCTCCCACCAGCGCGACGATCTCTCCCTCCTCGATATCCAGATCCACATCCCGCAGGACATGCACCTTCTCCGCTCCGTTGAGCCCTCTTGAGGAAAAGACCATATTCAGCTTCTCGATTTGAAGGATCTTCACCGCGCTTCCTCCTTCCTCTCGCCGTCAAACAGGTGGCAGCGCACCCGATGCCCATCATCGGTGCGTATCATTTCCGGCATCCGCTGGCGGCATATATCGCTGCACACCTTGCAGCGCGGGTGGAACGGACAGCCCTCCGGCAGCTTGCGGATATCCGGCGGGCTGCCCGGAATTGCCTCGATCTCCGCCTGTGAGCGGAGCAAAGAAGGTGTCGCATGGATAAGTCCCTTGGTATATGGGTGCATGGTTTTCCCGAAAACCGTGTATACGTCACCATATTCCATTACGCTTCCGGCGTACATGACCGCCACCCGATCCGCGGCCTTTGCCACGATGCCGATGTCGTGGGTAAGGAGGATGAAGGTCGTTCCCAGTTTTCGGTTGATCTCGATCAACTGGTTGAAAATGTACTTCTGGGTAATGACATCCAGCGCCGTTGTGGGTTCGTCCAGTATGACCAGCTCCGGCTCCAGCAGCAGCGCAAACGCGATCATCACCCGCTGCTTCATGCCGCCAGACATCTGGTGGGGATAGACGCGCAAAATGCGCCTGCCGTCCAGCTTTACCAGATCAAACAGCATGGAAAGCCGCTTTTCAAAGGATTCTTTGCTCTGGAAGGCGTTGTGATAGAGCGCCGTTTCGTAAAACTGGTCATACACGGTCATCAGCGGATTGAGCGTGCTCTGGGACGCCTGAAATACCATGGAAACCTTTTCCCAGCGGAAGCGGCGGAGCGCCTCGCCTTTGAGCGCCGATACGTCGATCTTCTCCCCGTTTTGGTGGAAATAGACCGCTCCACCGGTGACCCTGCCGGGTGAGGAAATCGCCTGCAAAAGCGCGCTGACAGCCGTTGTTTTTCCGCTGCCCGACTCGCCCACGATCGCCGTGATCTTTCCTTTTTCGATCTCCAGCGAAAAATCCCGAACGGCGCGCAAGCTTTGCTCTTTCATTTCGTAGTCGATGGTTACATTGTCAAATTCGACAAGAATCTCTTTTTCTGCCATATCAATTCTTCCTCAGTCGGGGGTTAAAGGCTTCATCCAACCCGTTGGAGAACAAAATCGCGCCGATCTGGAACAGCATGATGGTCACGATGGGGGCAAGAATGCTCATACGCGCGGCGGGGATCGCAAACGCGCCGCTGTTTCTCGCGTTGATCATAATGGCGCCCCAGTTTGTCGGTTCAAACAGGGCAAGTCCCAGCGTCATCATGCCCACACTGCTTGTGATCGCGTTTTTCATGCTGGTGATGAAGTTGATCGCAACGAACGAGAGGATATTGGGCAGCAATTCCGAGAACAAAATATGCCCGTTGCTCAGTCCCATAACGCTGCAGATCTGGATAAAATCCCGCTCCCGCAATGAGATGATCTGCGCGCGCACGGATCTTGCCAAGCCCGCCCAGCTCAGCACGCTCAAAATCAGTGCCAGCGTAAAATTATCTTTGATGGTGACGAACATGGAGAGGATCAGCAAAATCGGGAAGGTCGGAAGCGACAGGATCACGTTGATGACCACGCCGATCACATTGTCGAGCCACGCCTTGGCATAGCCGGAAATGATGCCCACCGTCACGCCGATGCCCACCGTCATGACCGCCGTCATAAACGCGACGGACATGACGTCCCGCGTTCCATGCACGATCATGCGGAACAGATCCCGTCCCATGCCGTCCGTGCCAAGCCAGTGTTCCCCGCTGGGCAGCTTGTACATATCGGAGAAGGATGTGGCGTCGTCATAGGGAAAGAGCAGTCTTCCAAACAGAGCAAGAATCGCGAAGATCAGCAAAATGATCGCGCCGGCAAGGGCTTTTTTGTTGCCGCAGATCACACCCGCGAAGTTTTTCAGTCCCTTTCCGGTCTGCCGGCATATTCTGACCGGTTCCGCATACCATGCGGTTTTCTCTTTTTTCATACTCATTTCACCCTGATCCTCGGATCCAGCAAGCCGCAAATGGTATCAGCCACCAAATTGGCGATAATGATAAAGAAGCTCAAAAATACAAATAAGCCCTGAATCACGAAGTAGTCCCGCTTGCCGATATACGTCGTAAAGGCTCTACCGATTCCCGGGTAGGCGAATACGCTTTCCATAACCGACGACCCGCCGAACAGATAGGCAAAGCTGATCACCAGCGAGGTAATGAGCGGCAGCATCGCGTTGCGCTTGAGATATCTGCGCTCGATCAGGCGAGGCGGCAGGCCGCGTATCACCGCCGCGTTCACATAGTCGTCGCCCAGAACCGCCACCGCCGACCCTTTCGCCATCAGCGCCCAGCCTCCGATCTGCGCGACGGTATAGGTGATGATCGGCAGCGCCGCATGGTGGAAAATGCTCAGGATAAACGCGCCGGTATCTCCCTTTGCCGACAGATCGTAAGCGCCATACGTCGGGAAAATACCCAGCGCCGATCCCAGATACATCAGCAAAATCACACCCAAAAGGTAGTCGGGGATGGAATTTGTCACCGTGATCACGCCCGTGAATACCGTATCGGTCATACCGTTCCGCTTGCGCGCCATATGCACGCCCATGGACGTGCCGATCACGAAGCTGAGAAACAGCGACACGCTGGAGATCAAAAGCGTCCAAGGAAGGTAGTCACGAATCAGTCCGTTGACCGTGACTTCCTCCATATACATACTCTGACCCAGATTGCCATGAAACAGTCCGCTCAGGTACCGGAAAAACGCGCTTGCGATGTTTTCCTCCGGATCGTAATTCAAAAGCCTGACAGCGGTTTCATAAGCCTCCTCATAGGAGACCTTTTGCGTATTTTGGATCGTCAGCGCATAATTGTGAACCACGTCGCCGGGGATGCTCTTGATCAGCACGAAGGAGAGCATCACGGTAATGAGCAGCGTCAAAACCGTAAGAGAGAACTTTGACCAGAAATACTGGGTCCTGTAAAAGAAACCGCGTATCCGGTGAAACCACTTTTTCATATCCGCTCTCCGTCAGTTCCCGGCCGGATGGAGCATCCCGTTATACAGCGCCGATCCGTGATCGTAGAACAGGATCGTGTAAAGCAGCGCGATGTGATCCTCGCTTCCTCCCGTGGGGAAATACTGCACATCCCTGTTTTCCTTCACCTTGTCCGCAAAGGGCAGCCCGGCAATCTTCGCGGCGTTATACATACCGCCCGAGCTTTCTTGGAACATCGTCACGCCCACGTTTTCCCGTGCCGCGCCGATCACCAGATTATCCACCGCCTGCGTCAGCTCGTCTCCTTGGATCGTCAGCATGATGTCCAGATAGTCCGCGGGCTTGAACCTCTGCCCGCCGAAGCCTGTAAGCGTCTCGTCGCGCAGGTATTTCAGGTTTGCCGTCGCGCCGATTCCCGAAGTGTAGAACTCCTGGAAGCAAGCGGAGGGGTAGTTGTACGAAGCGTTATAGGAGGTATTGTCGCAGACCATATCATAGGGGCTGTTTTCCTGTGTCGCCAGCGCGTAGAATTCGGCATAGCCGGAAGCCCGCTTCAGGCTGGCTGTGATCCCGAAGTTGGTGAGCTGTGCCTGCACCGCTTCCGCCACCGTTGACGGAACGGTATTGGAACCGTCGTAGCCAATGACGATCTCCACAAGATTTCCGCTGCCGTCGTACCACTTGCCGCCCTTGCGGAACCAGCCCGCTGCTTCCAAAAGCTGCTCCGCCTTCGACCAGTCGTAGGAATAGGTGAACTTCTCCTCCAGCTCCTTGTGGGCATCCGCCGACATCCACTGCGCCATGTCCGTGTCGGTCATGCCGGTCATGGGGGTGTACGAGGTTACCGCATAATAGCACGCGAGGGAACGGATCTCGTCGCGGTCAAAGATATACTGCATTGCCTCGCGCACCTGATCGCTCCACAATGTGTCCTTCTTTTGCATATTGAACTTGACGCCGTGGGCATACGGGGAGGACACCTTGTAGAATACGATGTCCTGGTTCGCGGAGAGGATATTCTCAACGACCGGCTTCGACGGGGTGTTCAGCCAGATATCGATGTCGCCGCCGATGAGCATACTGGCAAACAGGGAGGCGTCGCCCACGCTGTTGATCAGCCGGATCCGTTCAAATCCAACCTTCTGTGCATCATACCACTGTGCGTTCCGGCTCAGAAGCATCTCGTTTGCATCGTAGGCAGTGATCTCATACGGTCCGGTTGCCGGGAAGTACTCCGGCACAAACGCCTGATATTTTCCGTAATTCTCCGCCAGCGCCAGCGATTCCTCGGAAGTAAGCTCTCTGCCGAAAAACGGCATCGTATCGTCGGCCGCCATCGCCGCATTCCGGTAGACCTCAATTGCCACATCCGCATACTCCCGGAACTGGGAATACGGAACACAGGCAACCCGATCCGTGACCAGCAGGAGCGTTTTGATCTCGTCCGTCAGGGGATGGGCAGGATTCCACGCAATGGTCACATGACGTTCGTCGGTGGCTTCCAGCCCCGTGATATACTTTGTCAGCGCCGTGTTGTTCAGATAGTAGAACGCGACAACATCCATCGCCACGAACGGCTCCCCCGTATGCTGCCAAGTCACGCCCTCTTTGAGCGTAACGACGGAGGTATGATCGCTGTTGTGGTCGATGCTTTCCGCCGTGGTCAAATAGACATGGTCTTGGGTACGCAGGTAGTCGCCCAAGCCCTCCACCACATACCACGATACCGGTCCCATATTGGCGCCGGAGTAGTAATGTCCGCCAAGTCCTTCCTCCGTCCACGAATGCACATAGACAAGCTCGCTGTTGTCCTTCGGCTTGCCTTTGCATCCGCTCAGACTCACCAGCGAAAGCAGTACGCACAGCGCGCACAGCACAGACAGGATCTTCTTCATTTTCATCTTCCTCCTTGTCAATTCTCCCAGTACGCAGGCACATCGTATCCGGTGCTGCTGCTAAGTTCATAAACGGACAGACTTTTGACCACAGCCGTGCCGCCGCTACTAAAGAGCTTGACCCCGTCGGCTGCCGCGGATGTGTTATATCCAAACGCCGTAACCTGATTTTTGTCGTTGAGGTACGCCTCAACCATCGCTCTGTCCACAAATACCGTCAACCGGATCTCGTCGCCGTTCAGCGCGACCACTTCGCCTCCCGCGCCGTTGTTGCGCATATCCAAGCTGCTTTTGGAGGTATCGATGGAGAATTGCTCCGTCTGCGTCTCATACGAAACGCATACCCGTTCGCCGGCAGACGCGTCGTATTTGACATACATCCCCACTTCGCTGTCCTGCCCCGGGTCAATGGTCACGTCGATCCGCAGCATATCCGCGTGGACGGACGCAAGGCGTTCATTCGCCTGCGCAAGTGTCAGCGAAGCGTCCTTCACATCCAGAAGGCACGCCTTATTCAAGGAATCGTACTCGGCGATGGGCGTGGCGAGGAGCTCACCGGTGTCCGAAAGGGACAGTTCCTTCACAAGCGTCATCACCGTGGACCAACCGCTGTCATAGCGTTCCTGCGCGTCCATCCCCGTGCGGGACATGGTAATGAGCAGGTTCCGCCCCGTGTGGGGATCGTAGAATCCCGAGGGGCACAGCACCTGCGACTTTGGCCCGAGATCGTAACGCTGCGGTTCTTCCTCATCCGGCGTGAAGATGCCGGTCTTCGGGTCAAAATCCCCCAGCAGATAGTAAACGCCGTTGATATCGCCGATGGGAGAGAACATGAGCAGATGCTTTGTCAGCGTTCCGCTTTTGTTCGTAAGGCGGAAAAGATTCGGCAGCTCATAGCAGTTTCCCAAAAAGCGATACGCCCGGGAGTCGCCCGAATAGAGCATGGACAGATATTCCCAGCTTTCCAGCGTATCATCCGTCGCGCGGTAGCAGTAGATCGCCCCGCCGCCCGTCTGGGTGTTCGTCCCGCCGATAAGCATGTAGTACACGCCGTCCTGCTCATAGATAAACGGGTCGCGGAAATTGTCCCGCGTGCTGTGATTTCCCTGCTCCACAACGACCTTCTGGCTTTTTGTCCAGTTCGTCAATTTCGGATCGGAAAGATCCGAAGCCTGTGCCGTTGCGATCAAATTCAAATTGTGACCGGAATAATTCACGCCGGTATAAAACAGCTTTGGCTCTCCGTTTGGCAGCAGCGCCGGTGTCAGCTCCTGCCAATGCACCAGATCGCTGCTTACAAAATGTCCCCAGCGCTGTCCGTCGGTATAATAGGGTCCCAGCACATTCTGCTGGCAAAACGCGTGATAGTACCCGTTATAGTAGAAGAAGCCGTAGGTTTCGTTCTGCCAGTTCTGGGACACGCGCAGGTGGTACTGCGGCGCGTATCGGTCGTCCGACAGGATCTCCGGATCCAGCCACAACGCACTTTGCACATCCAGCGCCAGATCACCGGCATGCTTTTGGTAATTTGCCATGACCTGCTCGTCGGACAGCGCCTGTGTGCGGATCTCCAGCTCATCCATTAAGCCCGCGAACATATTTGCTTGGAAGACGTCCTCCACCATAGCCGCATCCGCCGCTTTCCCCACAAGCATTTCGCTTCCTGCCTTGACCATGCTTGCGGATATGTCGCACGATGCCACCATCTCGCCGTTCTTATACAGCCGCATCTGTCCCGCGTCACCGTCAAACACAGCCGTCAGGTAGTTCCAGCGGTACAGGTCTATGATCGCTTCCTCGCTCCAGAGCTGAAGCTCCCCTCGATTGCTGACCGCGCGGAAGCACCATTTGCCATAGTTGTACATTCCCAAATCGAACCCGCCGGACGCACCCATGGCGGATACAAGCCCCGTAAGCCTTCCGTCGGTTCTGGTCGCATACCCACGCGGCGCGACCCATAGGCTCACCGTCAAGGCGGAGACATCCTCCGCAAGCCCATCCGCCTGCACATAGGTGCTGTAGCCGTCAAACGACAGTGCGTTACCGCTGACGCCTTTCACACGCTTCGCAGGCTCGCTTTGCTTGTACTTCGCGTCTTGAAATACGTAATGGACCGGATACTGCTGCTGGGACGCGCCATCCACCACCTTGTCCCCGTCTTCATCAAAGGAAAAGTAAATCGCCGGTTTCACGTCGTCTTCCCCCTTCACAGGCGTATTCCCGCCCACACATCCGGCAAGCACCGAAAGCGCCAAAAGCAGTATCCCAGTCACCGCCAGTTTCCGTTTCATTCCGCTTTCTCCTCATATACCGTAATATTCCGGAATTCGACCACTGTACTCATGGTGTAGATCCCAAATTCTCCTCTCAGATCGAACATCCTCGCTCCCATCGCAACGCGATCGTTTACGTACACCTCAAGGACGCTGTCCTGAATCAGGATCGTCACTTTGTTTTCTTCCCCCGGCCGCAAAACGCAGTTGCGCTCCACATCCACAAGGGTGTGCTGGAACAAGTCCTTTCTCGGCCAGCGATCGAACGCTAGGCGGCGGAATGCCGGCTCAAAGCGCACCG
>CAYPYA010000052.1:0-2309 GCA_964414775.1 uncultured Ruminococcus sp.
TCCATCGGGTTTTTGATGTATCCCTTGGCGCGCTCCTCGTTCCAGATGCGCACGATATCGCCCTGTACCTTGTCAAACTGTTCCTGATCCACACCCGCGATCAGGAAATTCAAGGTCATGGGCTGGCAAAGCTGATCTTCGGGTCTGCCCAAGCGGAACGGGAATCCGCCGAACACCGCCAGATCCGCGTCGCCCGTACAGTCGATGAAATAGGAAGCGGTCAATTTCACATTGCCGGACTTGTTGGCGACCGTAATCGAAACGATGCGGTCCCCCTCCCGCTCCGCTGCGGTCAGCTGGCTGTTGAACAACAGCGTCACACCCGCTTCCGACAGCTTACGGTTGAGGATGATCTTGACCCACTCGGGGTTGAAAAGATTGCTCACCATCGCGTTTTCCTTGCGCATTTCCGCCACGAGCTCCTCAAAAATGCCGCGCGAAAGGTACTTGGTCTCCCCCGTTTCGGGATCTTTGGTAAAGTAGCGCATGAACGGGCTGACCAGCATGGTGACAGACGCGCCGCCCAACGCGTTGATCCGCTCGACCAACAGCGTTTTCGCACCGCCGCGTGCCGCCGCAAGCGCCGCCGCCGATCCGGCAAAGCCGCCGCCGACCACGATCACATCGTAATTTGTCTCTTTCATTTGTAATCTTCTTCTTTCTTTATGATGAAATTCTGTATGAACAGGATCACAAGCCCGAAAGCAAGCGCGCCGACGATCACCCAAAAGAACCAAGGCGTTCCGCCGCTCGGTGCTTCCTCACATTCGGAAACAGCGGATTGCAGGAATGAAAAAACGCTCATGTTCCGTTTCCTTTCGTACGTTGAAAGACGTCCGCGCCGCAAAGCGTTTTCACCACTTCGCTCGCCATCAAAAGACCGACCGCGGGCGGAACGAACGCCAGAGAACCGGGGACACGCCCTTCCCCGTCGAGTAAGCCGAGCGGGGGTTCCTCGGAATACACCACGCGCAGATGCTCGATCCCATGCTTACGGAGCGCGGTGCGCATCGCACGTGCCAGCGGACAGACGCGCGTTTCCGACAGGTCCGCCAAGCGGAAACGCGACGGGTCGGTCTTGTTTCCCGCACCCATGGCAGACAGGATCGGGACGCCCGCTTCGCGCGACTGCAAAACCAGCCCGACCTTTCCGGCAACCGTATCGATCGCGTCCACCACATAGGAATACTGCTTAAAATCGAATAAAGAGGCGGTTTCGGGCAGGTAAAACGTATCGTGAACGGTCACGGAAATCGTGGGGTCGATATCCGCGATACGCTCCGCCATGACCTCGACCTTCTTCCGACCGACCGTCGAACGCAGCGCGATGATCTGACGGTTGAGATTGGAAACGCTCACCGTATCGTGGTCGATCAGATCCAGCGCACCCACGCCGGAACGCGCCAGCGCTTCCGCCACATAACCGCCCACGCCGCCGATCCCGAAGATCGCCACGCGGGAATTCCGAAGCCGACGCATGCCCTCACTTCCGAGCAGACGCTCCGTGCGGACAAACGGACTTTCCTTCTCCAACCGTTCTTCTCCCCTCTCCGGTTTGCTTCTCTTTGTTCGCAGTATAGCACGTTCCGACGGCGATTGCAAGTTTTTTCTTGACATTTTCCGATCGGCACGCTATAATAAACTGTCAAAACGGAAAAGAAGAAGGAACGGTTACGGATATGCATCAGGATTTAGTCAGAATACTGTATACGGAAGAACAAATCAGAAAGCGCGTGCGGGAGTTGGGAGAACAGATCTCCCATGACTACGCGGGCAAGACCCCGATCGTGATCGGCATTCTGAAAGGAGCGATCATTTTCTACGCCGACCTGCTGCGGGAATGCGATCTGCGGGTGCAGCTGGAGTTCATGGCGGTCTCCTCTTACGGGAACGGAACGACTTCGGGAAAGCTGGTGTTCAAAAAGGATACCGACGCGATCATGGACGGGCGCGACGTGCTGATCGTCGAGGACATCATTGATTCCGGCAACACGCTGTTCATGCTCAGAAACGAATTGCAAAAGCGCAACCCCGCGTCCATTCGCATTTGCGCGCTGTTGGATAAAGCGTCCCGCCGCACCGCCGACATTGCCGCGGATTATGTCGGATTCGTTTGCGAGGATGAATTTGTTGTCGGCTACGGGCTGGATTATGCCGAACGCTACCGCAATCTGCCGTATATCGGCGTTCTGAAGCCGTCGGTATACGAACAATAAGAAGCAAAATTTCAAAAACATCTCGGCTCATGGCAAAACCCATCAAGGAATTGCATATGCATTTTTGCATATGCGTTCCCGATGGGTTTTTAT
>CAYPYA010000053.1:0-2673 GCA_964414775.1 uncultured Ruminococcus sp.
CGAACCTCGTCCTCGTCCTCCATTCCCTGCAGTAAAAGGTTTGTTTGGCAAACCTACTTTGCTCAACAACGTGGAAACTTACGCCAACGTTGCGCAAATAATTTTGAACGGCGCCGATTGGTTTGCTTCTATCGGCACGGAAAAAAGCAAGGGCACCAAAGTGTTTGCTTTGGGTGGCAAAATCAACAACACCGGTCTTGTGGAAGTGCCAATGGGCATTACGCTTAGGGAAATCATCAACGACGTCGGTGGTGGAATCCCCGGCGGTAAAAAGTTTAAGGCGGCGCAAACCGGCGGACCAAGCGGCGGTTGTATTCCTTCGGAATTGCAAGACACCCCCATGGACTACGAAAGTCTTACGGCAATCGGCTCGATGATGGGCAGTGGCGGACTTATCGTCATGGATGAGGACAACTGTATGGTGGATATCGCCAAGTTCTTCCTGGAATTCACCGTGGACGAGTCCTGCGGAAAATGCGTTCCCTGCCGTCTCGGTACGCGCAGAATGCTGGATATCCTGACCCGCATCACCGAGGGCAAGGGCGAGCCGGGCGATATCGAAAAGCTGGAAGCGATCGCGTCCGACCTGCAATGCAGCGCGCTGTGTGCGCTCGGTCAGACCGCGCCCAACCCGGTCATTTCGACTCTGCGTTACTTCCGCGACGAATACGAAGCGCATATCTATGAAAAGCGCTGCCCCGCGGGCACCTGCAAGGCGCTGCTGCAATACACCATCGACCCCGAAAAGTGCAAGGGCTGCTCGCTTTGCGCACGCAAATGCCCCGCGGGCGCGATCTCGGGCGAGATCAAGAGTCCGTTCAAGATCGACCCGCAGAAGTGCATCAAGTGCGGCGTGTGTATGCAAACCTGTAAGTTCGGCGCGATCAGCAGAAAGTGATCGGAGGAATAGAGAGATATGGAAAACAAAACCGTAACGCTTACCATTGACGGGATCCAGGTGACCGTCCCCGCCGACTATACCATTCTCGACGCGGCACGCGAAGCGGGGGTGAACATCCCGACGCTTTGCTACCTCAAGGACGTCAACGCCATCGGCTCCTGCCGTCTCTGTCTGGTGGAGATCCAGGGTGCGAGAGGTCTGCAGGCGGCTTGCGTTTCTCCGGTCGCGGAGGGACAGATCGTCACCACCAACAACGAGAAGCTGCGCGCTTCCCGTAAAATGAATCTGGAACTGATCCTTTCCAACCATAACCGTGAATGCACCTCCTGCGTCAGAAGCGGAAACTGCGAATTGCAGGCGCTCTGCAATGAGTACGGTGTGGACGGATATCCGTACGACGGTGCGCTTTCGAGCAAAAAATACGACGACGTCAGCGCGTCCATCGTGCGCGACAGCTCAAAATGCATCAACTGCCGCCGCTGCGTCGCGACCTGCAACAAGGTGCAGAAGATCGGCGCATTGGGCGTTTCCGGACGCGGCTTCCGCTCCGAGATCGGCTGCATTTACGGCGAGAGCCTTGCCGACAGCCCCTGCATCGGCTGCGGTCAGTGCATCCTTGCCTGCCCGGTCGGCGCATTGAAGGAGAAGGACAGCATTGCCGACGTGTATCAGGCGCTTGCTTCGGGCAAGCATGTGGTGGTACAGCCCGCTCCGGCGGTCCGTGCGACCATCGGCGAGGAGTTCGGCTACCCGGTCGGAACGTCCGTGACCGGAAAACTGGCGACCGCGCTGCGTCGTCTGGGCTTTGCGAAGGTGTTTGACACCGACTTCGGCGCGGATCTGACGATCATGGAAGAGGGCACGGAGCTGCTGAACCGTTTGCAGAACGGCGGCGCGCTTCCGATGATCACCTCCTGCTCGCCCGGCTGGATCAACTACTGCGAGAAATTCTACCCCGAATTCCTGCCCAACCTGTCCACCTGCAAGTCTCCGCATGAGATGGAGGGTGCGATGATCAAGTCCTACTACGCGGAGAAGGCTGGCATCGATCCGGCGGATATCTACGTCGTTTCCGTCATGCCCTGTACCGCGAAAAAGTTTGAGGCGAAGCGTCCCGAGCTGTCCAACGGCGGTTTGCAGGACGTCGACGCGGTGCTGACCGTCCGCGAGCTGGCAAAGATGATCCGCAACGCGGGCATCGACTTCCGTCGTTTGCCGGATTCCGAATTCGATTCGCTTCTGGGCGAGTCCACCGGCGCCGCCGTCATTTTCGGCGCGACCGGCGGCGTGATGGAAGCGGCATTGCGTACCGTTTATGAGAAGGTGACGGGCAAGACGCTGGAGGATGTCAACTTCACGCAGGTACGCGGCACGGCGGGCGTCAAGGAAGCGGAGATCGACCTCGGCGGTACCAAGATCAACGTCGCGGTCGCCAACGGGACCGGAAACGCCGCGGAACTGCTCGAAGCGGTGAAGAAGGGCGAAAAGAACTATACCTTCATCGAGGTCATGGGCTGCCCGGGCGGCTGTGTGTGCGGCGGCGGTACGCCGATCGTCAACGCGACCGACCGCGTGTATATCGACCTCAAGGCGGAACGCGCCAAGGCATTGTACGACGAGGACGCTTCCAAGAAGCTGCGTAAGTCGCACGAGAACCCCGAGATCAAGGCGATCTACGCCGACTTCCTGGGCGAGCCGAACTCGCACAAGGCGCACGAGCTGCTGCATACCACCTACGCCGCAAAACCCAAGTATAAGAACCATTAAGGGCG
>CAYPYA010000054.1:0-5117 GCA_964414775.1 uncultured Ruminococcus sp.
GGGCTGAAAACCTGTATCGAGAATCATGGATTCTTCGCGCAGGATCCCGACCGTGTGGAAAAGCTCATCAATGCGGTCGGCGATGACAATTTCGGCGCCTTGGTGGATATCGGAAACTTTGCTTGCGCGGATGCGGATCACGCATATGCGGTCGGCGTCATGGCTCCCTATGCCATTCATGCGCACGCAAAGGATTTCCACAAAAAATCCGGAGCGCTCGATAATCCCGGTGAGGGTTGGTTTGCTTCCCGCGGCAGAAACTATCTGCGCGGCGCGATCATCGGACACGGAAACGTTCCGATTCGCCAGTGCATCGGTATTCTGAAGAATGCCGGTTACGACGGATACCTGATGATCGAGTTTGAAGGCATGGAAGACCCGATGAAGGGAATTCGGATCGGTGCGGAAAACTTGCGCCGCTTCCTGAACGCGTAAAACGTTTGCAAAGGGGATGGAGCAAAAACGCTTCATCCCCTTTTCTTCAAGAATGGAAAAGGACGGACCGTATGGGTATGCAGAAACGGAGCAACCGCAAAAAACTGAAAATAGCCGTTCTGACGGTGGGGATCGCATTGGTCGTTTTGATCCTGCTTGCCGTTTTTCTTCCCATGCTTCTGTCCGCTCTCCAAACATCGAATGAGGAGTCGGACGCACTTCCGGACAACGCGTTCTATGAGCCGGATTACGAAAAGAATATTTTCGAGGACGAGGCGTACCAAAAACTGGATTCCTCCGTTCTGTATATGGATTTCGGGACGGGAGAGACCCTGACCGAGCAGAATTATCGGACGGTCGGCGTTGCTTCTTCGTTCTTTTATACCTATTTTCAAGCCATCATCAATGGGGACGCGCAGACCTACCGTTCGCTTCTGACGGATACCTATATCGAGGAGAAGGATCCCCCCGAACGGTTCACCATGCAAATGCTGTATGATATTTCGGTCAATCAGATACAGCGCAGCGCGAAGACCGAGTATCAGGGCAGGGAGGTCACCGCTTACTATTTTTCGGTGTCCTACCGCATTTTCCATAATGACGGTACGTTCCGTAGGGATATCGGGAGCAACCAGAGCATCACGCAGTATTATGAGCTGTATGCCATCGACGGTGCTTTCCTTTTAAATGCGGTGGCGAATAAGCATGTTCAGCTTTCTCCGTAGGATGCCGTAAACCAAGGCGGAAGAAAAATATAAAAAATGCGCATCTTTTTGAGCAAACCCTCTTGACATTTCCGCCGAATGGTGGTATAGTAATAACCGTTGTGGAAATCACATATGCGCCTTTAGCCCAGCTGGATAGAGCGTTTGGCTACGAACCAAAAGGCCGGGGGTTCGAATCCCTCAAGGCGCGCCAAAAAGAAAAAGTCGCGTCAGCGGCTTTTTCTTTTTGTACTTTTCACTCTTCACTTTTCACTCTTCTCTGAAAAGCAAGCGACTTTTTCCGGATAAAAGATTAGAGAGAAGAGAGAAGAGAATCGGTAGCTTTGCTTCGCAAGCTCGCAAAGCATTAAATAACCACAAAGGTTCAAGTCCGTCAATTCCCCCAATCTCCTCATGGAAAATGCTTCTTGTAAAACTGCTCAGAAAAACAAAAAATAAATTGTGCATTTTGCGGGCTTGACAAGTAAGCACATCTTGTGCTATAGTAGGAGCATACACAACATTTAGCGTTTCACTTTTCCGCCAAACCCAAAATATAGTGACGAACAAGGAGCAAAGCAATGAGGATTATTAAGCGTAACGGCTCGGAAGAGCGTTTCGATCGCGAGAAGATCAAGAACGCGATCATCAAAGCAAATAACGCGACCGAGGGTAAAAAAGAACTGACAGACCGACAGATCGATTACATTTCTCTTGTGATCGAGGACGTGTGCCGTGAAGCGGGCCGGGCGCTTTCGGTGGAAGAAATTCAGGAATTGGTGGAAACGCACATCATTTTGCAGGGTGCGTCGGAGACGGCAAAGCGCTATATCCGCTACCGCTTTACCAGAGGGCTTGCACGTGTGGCGAACACGACGGATCAGCAGATCCTGTCGCTGATCGAATGCAACAACGAGGAAGTCTACGAGGAAAACTCGAATAAGAACCCGACCGTCAACAGCGTGCAGCGCGACTATATGGCGGGGGAGGTCAGCAAGGACCTGACCAAGCGCATTCTGCTGCCGCAGGATGTGGTGGAAGCGCACGAGGCGGGCATCATTCATTTCCACGATGCGGATTACTATGCCCAGCATATGCATAACTGCGATCTGGTGAATTTGGAGGATATGCTGCAAAACGGAACGGTCATTTCCGGAACCATGATCGAAAAGCCGCACAGCTTCTCCACCGCCTGCAATATTGCAACGCAGATCATCGCGCAGGTCGCTTCCAATCAGTACGGCGGACAGAGCATCAGCCTGACGCATCTTGCGCCGTTCGTGGATATTTCCCGCAAAAAGATCCTGAAAGAGGCTCAGGCGGAGATGACCGAGCTGGGGATCACGCCGAGCGAGAAGCAGTTGCACGAGATCGTGGAGCGCCGTTTGCGTGACGAGATCAAGCGCGGGGTGCAGACCATTCAGTATCAGGTCGTGACATTGCTCACCACCAACGGACAGGCGCCGTTTGTCACCGTCTTCATGTACCTCAACGAAGCCAAGGAACCGCAGCTGAAGAAGGACCTTTCCATCATCATCGAGGAAGTCCTCAAACAGCGGATCGAGGGCGTCAAGAACGAATCCGGCGTGTATATCACGCCCGCGTTCCCGAAATTGATCTACGTGCTGGAGGAGGACAATATCGCAAAAGACCGTCCGTACTGGTACCTGACCGAGTTGGCCGCAAAATGTACGGCAAAGCGCATGGTCCCCGATTATATTTCCGAGAAGATCATGCTGCAATTGAAGATCGACGACAACGGCAACGGGAATTGCTATACCTGTATGGGCTGCCGCAGCTTCCTGACCCCGTATGTGGATGAAAACGGCAAGCCGAAGTATTACGGACGGTTCAATCAAGGCGTTGTGACCATCAATCTGGTAGACGTCGCCTGCTCCGCCTGCCGCGAGGGACGGGACGAGAAGAAGTTTTGGGAGATCCTGGACGAACGTCTGGAGCTTTGCCACCGCGCGCTGAAATGCCGTCATGAACGGTTGGAAGGAACGCTTTCCGACGCCGCGCCCATCCTTTGGCAGTACGGCGCGTTGGCGCGTCTGAAGAAGGGCGAACCCATCACCAAGCTGCTGCACGGCGGGTATTCCACCATTTCTCTGGGCTACGCGGGGCTTTGGGAATGCGTGTATGAGCTGACGGGCAAACGGCTGACCGATCCCGAGGGAGAGAAGATGGGGCTTGCGATCATGCAGCGGCTCAATGACGCCTGCATGGAGTGGCGCAATGCGGAAAACATTCACTATTCCCTGTACGGCACGCCGCTGGAATCCACGACGTACAAATTCGCCAAATGCCTGCAAAAGCGTTTCGGAAAGATTCCGGGCGTGACCGACCGCAACTATATCACCAATTCCTACCATATCCATGTGACCGAGCCGATCGACGCGTTTGAAAAATTGGAGCGCGAGGCAAAGTTCCAAAAGCTGTCTCCCGGCGGTGCGATCAGCTATGTCGAAGTGCCGAATATGCAGAACAATCTGGACGCGGTGCTGAACGTCATTCAATTCATCTATGAGCATATCATGTACGCCGAATTGAATACCAAGAGCGACTACTGTCAGGTCTGCGGGTACGACGGGGAGATCCAGATCGTCGAGGACGACGGAAAGCTGGTTTGGGAATGCCCGAACTGCCATAACCGCGATCAGTCCAAAATGAATGTTGCACGCCGCACCTGTGGGTATATCGGTTCGCAATTCTGGAATCAGGGACGCACGCAGGAAATCAAGGAAAGGGTGCTGCATCTGTAATGCATTACGGAGCGATCAAAAATTGCGATATCGCCAACGGCGTCGGGGTGCGCGTATCCCTGTTTGTCTCCGGCTGTACGCATCATTGCAAAAATTGCTTCAACCCCGAAACATGGAATTTTGACTACGGACAGCCGTTTACACAGCAGACGGAACAGGAATTGTTGCGCTTGCTGGAGCCTGGCTACATCAACGGACTGTCCCTGCTGGGCGGCGAGCCGTTTGAACCGGACAACCAGCGCGCGCTGCTGCCGTTTGTGAAAAAGGTCAAGGAGCGCTTCACGCAAAAGGATATCTGGTGCTATACCGGCTATACGCTGGAAACGGATCTGCTTTCGGAAAGCCGCGCCCGTACCGAGGTGACGGAGGAACTGCTGTCGCTGATCGACGTGCTGGTGGACGGCGAGTTTGTCGAGGAGCTGAAAAACATCCGTCTGCTGTTCCGCGGCTCGGAGAATCAGCGATTGCTGTCTTTGCCCGAAACGCTTGCGGCGGGGCATCCGGTCTTTTGGGAAAGAAAGGCTGCAAGATAAGTCCTTCAAAGCCCTGCGGTACGAAAGGAGATAGGGGATAGATGAACGTCTCTGATCCGTATTTGCAAATCACCGAATATACGGTCCCGCTTGCGGGACTGACGCGTGAGGTCACGCTGCTGCAGGTTTCCGACCTGCATATCGCGGTGGCGGACGAGCAAAGCAGCGACGCGGAGCGGGAGCATGTCGCCGAACAGGTGCATGCGTGGGAGCCGGTCCGATTGGACTTTGCCCGTCGGTACGGAGACGCATACGACGAGCCGCACCTGCTTCCCCCTGAAGAAGGGCTTTCCCATTTCGTGCAATTGGCGAACGACCTGCGTCCGGACGCGCTGCTTCTGACCGGCGACATGATGAACGAGTACAGCGATGCGAACCTGCGTTTGCTGCAGGCGGCGCTTGCGCGCGTGAACGTTCCGTGGATGTTCGTCGTGGGGAATCATGAAGTCGGACACGAAGCCGAACTTTCTCCGCTTTTGCAGACAGGCAAGACGGTGCAGACTTTGTCTGTCGGGAATTGTAAGCTGATCGGACTGCATGACGCGCAGAAAAAATTGGATCGTGCGCAGCTGGAAGCCGCTTTGACCGAAGCGAAGGACTGCGTTCCGGTGCTTGTCATGCACATTCCGGTGCTGACCGCTTACAATCAACGGGAGACTTCGATCTTTGATCCGTATTTT
>CAYPYA010000055.1:0-2103 GCA_964414775.1 uncultured Ruminococcus sp.
ACCTCGTTACGGTCACGTCTCACGTTTCGGACGAGACCGATACGCTCCTGCAAGCGTTTCATATCAAAGCGTGACGATGGCTTCGGCGCATTTCAAGCCGTCGATGGCGGCGGAAATGATGCCGCCCGCGTACCCCGCGCCCTCTCCGATCGGGTACAACCCCGCAAGCGACTGATAGCTTTCATCGCGCGGGATGCGCAAAGGCGAGGTGCTTCGGCTCTCCACACCGGTCATCACCGCGTCCGGACGGTCAAAGCCCTTGATCCTGCGTCCGAATACGGGAAGCGCTTCCCGCAAAGCCGCCGAAACGAACGGCGGGAGGACGGTGTGCAGGTCGCAAGGCGTCACCCCGCGCGGATAGCTCGGCTGTACCCCCGAAAATACGACGGAAGCTCTTCCGGCAAGAAAATCCCCGACCGTTTGCGCCGGGGCTTTATATTGCCCGCCGCCTGCCGCAAACGCGCGGCGTTCCAGCGCTTCCTGCAGTTCCATGCCGGAAAACAGTCCGTCCGGGATATCCTCCGGCAAAACCTCGCAAAGCAGAGCGCTGTTGGCGTTCTTGCCGTCGCGCGCGTGGAAGCTCATCCCGTTCGTGACCACGCCGCCTTCCTCGGACGCCGCCGCGACCACCACGCCGCCCGGACACATGCAAAAGGTATATACCGTTCGGTCGGACGGCGTGTGACAGACCAGCTTGTAGTCCGCGGGCGGGAAGCTCCCTCTCGCGCGCCCGTACTGCGCCTGATCCAGCCATTCCTGCGGGTGTTCGATGCGTACGCCCACCGAAAACGGTTTTTTCTCCATCGGAACGCCGCTCGCGTGCAGCATACGGAAGGTATCGCGCGCGGAATGTCCGATCGCCAGCACCACCGTACCGCCGACCGAACGTTCTCCGCTTTCCGTTTCCACGCCGCGGACGCGTCCGTTTTCGATGAGCAGACCGCTGACCTTCTGCCGGAATCGGATCTCCCCGCCGAGCGAAAGGATCTCCTGCCGCAAAGAGCGGATGACGGTCCGCAGCAGATCGGTCCCGATATGAGGCTTGTTCAGCCAGAGGATCTCCTCCGGTGCGCCCGCCGCGACCAGCTGCTCCAGAATGTAGTAGCCGCGGAAGGAACGGTCCTTAACCAGCGTGTTCAGCTTTCCGTCCGAAAACGCCCCCGCGCCGCCCTCGCCGAACTGGATGTTGCAGTCCTTCTGCAAAACGCCGTCGCGGAAGAACCGCTCCACGGCGGGAACGCGTTCCTCCAGACAGCCACCGCGCTCTAAAACCAACGGACGGAAGCCGCTTCTTGCCAGCATCAGGGAACAGAACATGCCCGCCGGGCCGAATCCGACGACGATCGGACGTTCCTGCGGGAGAGATCGCGGCTTGGGGAAGCGGTAGCGTTCCTCTTGGGGAGCGACCGTCAGAAAATCTCCCTTGTTCCGGCGCAAAACGCGTTTTTCCGTCTCCGCGTCGTGAAAACAGAGATCGGCGGACCAGACGAAGGTCGGCGTCTGGCGTGCGTCCACCGAACGCTTGCGCGGGCAAACGGTAAACAGATCGGCGCGGACGCCCAGGCGGGAGGCAATGGCGGTCTGCAAAACTGCCGGATCACCGTCCGGCAGTTTGATCTTGATACGAAGCATGGCTTATTTGCCGAAGGTCTTGTTGTGTTCGGCAAGCTCGCTGTACAGGCGAATGGAATCGGGATGTCCGCAGTAGGCGATGGTACCGGGCTTGTTGCA
This sequence comes from uncultured Ruminococcus sp., assembly GCA_964414775.1. Lineage (GTDB taxonomy): Bacteria > Bacillota > Clostridia > Oscillospirales > CAG-382 > Coliplasma. Next base: position 1,732 of record CAYPYA010000055.1, read on the forward strand.
AAGCCCGAAATACTGATAGCAAAGCACCTCGTCCACGTATTCCGAAATGGATTCCAGCTGCTTTTTAACGCGTTCCATGGAAGCGGGACACAGCGCGGAATGGTAAACGTCTCCCTCGAATTCAAACATTTCCATGTCCGCCCACAACGCGGAACGTCCCGCCTTGTCATGCGCCTGGCGAAGTGCTTTGTAGTAGGCGGCGGTGTCCTCCGGCTTGGATTTGCGGACGCCGATCTCATCCTGATAGGCGATGATGTCCACGTCCAGCTGCTTCAATTGCTCGACATACTCGTCGTCCGTTACCAGAACGTTTGTCCCGTACGGCGCGATCAGGATCTTTTTGTCGGGGGTGAGCTTGTGGATGAACGCGGC
>CAYPYA010000056.1:0-3547 GCA_964414775.1 uncultured Ruminococcus sp.
TGGAAGATCCATTCGGACGCTTGCAGCAACGGGCGCAAGCTGCTGTTGGTCAAAGACAGCTACGGCAACGCGATGGTCCCGTTCCTGCTGTCCTCGTTTGAGGAGGTCTACGTGGTGGACGCGCGTAAATTCGAAAGAAATCTGAAGGAGTTCGTGAACGAACAGGGCATCACCGACGTTCTGTTTGCCGAGTGTGCGTTCTCCGCAACCGGCACAGGCTATATCAATCACTTGAAAAGGATCACACAATGAAACGCAGTTTATGTATCATAAGTCTTTTGCTGTTTGCCGCCGTGCTTTTGAACGCTTGCGGTGATATTCCGTCCGAAACGAGCTCGGAAACGGGAAGCACGGCGTCCGTGCACACCGCGTCGTCCGTTCCGCCGATCCCGCTAAACGAAAGTTCTGCTTCCGGGAATACCTCTGCGGAAAGCACCTCCGCGGGCGTACCGATCGTTTCCGAACCCGAAACCACAAGTTCGGCTCCGACCTCAGTTCCGACCTCGGAACCTCCCGCTGTCTCCGAGCCGACCGTATCTTCCGAAGAACCGAGCAACGAACCGCACAAGGTGAACGGATTCCTTGTCAGCGGCACGCGCGGCATGGAGCTGTTCGGCGGCTCTGCCAAAGGCGGCGCATTGATGGCGGAAAGCCTGAATCAATTCAAGAGCAGCGTCGGAAGCAACGTCCGTGTTTACGCCATGCCGATCACGCTCCCCTGCGCATTCTATGCGCCCGCGGGATACGAGAATGCGATCGACGCCACAAAGAACTGCTTTTACGGATTGCGGGACGCGCTGAACGGCGTGGAATTTGTAGACGTGTACGCGGCGCTGCTTCCGCACAAGGACGAGGAGATCTACGCGCGGACGGATCATCATTGGTTCGCCTTGGGAGCATACTATGCTTCCGAAGCGCTTTGCAAGCAGGCGAACGCGACGTTTGCCCCGCTTTCGGAATATGAGACCAAGCAGTTTGACGGATTCCTCGGTTCGACCGTCACCGCTTTCAAGGTGGACGAGCTTCGGAAGTATCCCGAAACCTTCGTATGGTACGAGCCGAAGCAGCAAAGCACCGCGTATTACTACTCGCAGGACTACAAGCCCTCCTTCACCGGAACCGTCTTTTCCAAATCCAATTCCTATATGAAGTTCATTTACGGCGACGGTTACGCGGTACGCATCGAGACCGGCGTGAAGAACGGAAGAAAAATGCTGGTCATCAAGGACAGCTACGGAAACGCGCTCGCGCCGTTCCTTACATACGGCTTTGAAGAGGTGTATTTCATCGACATCCGCGAATTCAAATGCAATGTGCCGCAGTTCATTCAGGATAACCAGATCACGGATGTGACGTTCGCGCTCTCCGCGTTCGGTGTGGCAGGCTCTGCCAACCGTAAAAACATCACGCGGCTGTTGACGCAATAAGGAGGAGCTTCATGATCTCACTTGCCTATCCGTTTGACGGGAAGGAGCTTTTGGAAAACAAAAAAACCATTCGCCGCGAACTGCTGGCAGACGGTACAAAGCGCACGCAGAAGCGGATCGCGGTATTGGGCGGATCGACTACCAACGACTTTTGCAAAATGATGGAGATCTTCCTGCTGAAGGAAGGGATCCAGCCGACGTTTTACCAATCGGAGTATGCGCAGTTCTGGCAGGACGCGATGTTCGGCAATCCGGAGCTTGACGACTTTCATCCGGATGTGATCTATATTCACACGTCCTTCCGCAACCTGTCTCATTCCCTGCCGCAAATGCAGGACACGTCAAGCGAGATCGAGCAGAAGTTTTCCGAGGTCTGCGGACAGTACGAGACGATGTGGAAGCGGTTGAAGGAAACCTACCGCTGCCCGATCATACAGAACAATTTTGAGTTCCCCTCCTACCGTCTGCTCGGAAACCGCGATTGCTGGGACAGGCACGGCTGTGTACGGTTTGTCAATCGGCTGAACGAAGCGTTTGCGGCATACGCGGAGTCGGAGGAGAGCTTCTACCTCAATGACATTCAGTACGTTTCCGCCTGCTACGGCTTAGACGCATGGCAGGACGACGAGGTATGGTATCTGTACAAGTACGCCTGCGCGCTGGATGCGATCCCTGTCTGGTCGTTCAACACGGCGCGCATCATCAAATCCTTGTTCGGAAAAAACAAAAAGGTGCTTGCGTTGGATCTGGACAACACCCTGTGGGGCGGCGTGATCGGTGACGACGGCGTGGACGGCATCGAGATCGGAAGCGAAACCGCGACGGCGGAATGCTACAAGGCGTTTCAGAACTATCTGAAAGCGCATAAGCCGTTGGGCGTGATGCTGACGGTCGCATCCAAAAACGACCTGCAGAACGCGCTGGACGGCTTGAACCACCCGGACGGCGTGCTGCGCCCCGATGATTTCATTGTCATCAAAGCGGACTGGGAAAACAAGGACCGCAATCTGGTACAGACCGCCGCGCAAATGGATCTCGGCATCGATTCCTTCGTGTTTGCGGACGACAACCCGACCGAGCGCGCTTTGGTCGAAAGCAGCATTCCGGGCATCGCCGTCCCCGCGCTTGTATCCCCCGCCACCTATATCCGCACATTGGACCGGAACGGTTATTTTGAAGCAACGGTCGTGTCCGAGGACGACGGCAAGCGCAACGAAATGTACAAAGCCAACGCACAGCGTGCAACGCTCGCGCAAAGCTTTATGGATTACAACGAATACCTGCTGAGCTTGGACATGAAAGCGGACATCCTTCCGTTCCCGGAAGTGTATATGGCACGTATCACGCAGTTGACAAACAAGTCCAACCAGTTCAACCTGACGACCCGCCGATACACCGAGGAAGAGATCCGGTCCGCCGCGGCGGACGATGCGCACATCTGTCTGTACGGCAAGCTGTGGGACCGTTTCGGGGATAACGGCGTGGTCGCGGTCACGATCGGCAGGATCGAACAGGAGACGCTGCACATCGAATTGTGGCTGATGAGCTGCCGCGTTTTGAAGAAAGACATGGAATTTGCCATGCTGGACACGCTGGTGGACAGAGCGAAAGAGCGCGGTGTCAAAACGATCGTCGGTTATTACTTCCCCACCGCGAAAAACGGAATGGTCAAGGATCTGTACGGCAAATTCGGATTTGCCAAGAAAAGTGAGGACGCCGAGGGCAATACGGTCTGGGAATTGCAGACCGAACCCTATCAAAAGCAAAACCATGTCATAAAAATCAATGAAGAAGACAATGTTTGACATATCAAATGTTTCAAAAAAAGTGACTTGCACTTACGTGTTACAATAGGAAAGGGTATGGTAAAAGCATGAGCCAACAGGAAATTTTCAGCCGTCTGAACAACATTTTCCGCAAGGTCTTTGACGACCCGTCCATCATCGTGACGCCGATGACAACGGCAAAGGACATCGAGGACTGGGACAGCTTGGAGCACATCACGCTGATCGGCGCGGTCGAACGTGAATTCAAAATGAAATTCACCATGAAAGAGGTCAGCTCCATGAAAAACGTCGGAGAAATGGCGCAGCTGATCGCCGCACGTGCAAAATAAAGAA
>CAYPYA010000057.1:0-6030 GCA_964414775.1 uncultured Ruminococcus sp.
TCAGCGAACGATTTCATTGAAAAGCCGTGAGAGTTCAAATCCATACAGTAAACCGGTGAAAATATCTTTTTCGTCCCGATTACAGAAAAAGTCGCGTTCAGCGACTTTTTCTTTTTGCTCCCGAATGGGACTTATGATGCCGTGAATACTTTGCTTATATCAAGCTATCAAGCCGAAGAACATCCGACGCTGCCTCATGCAGTCGGTAGGATCTATTCTGCCGTTGTTGTTGAAGTCCACGGCACGTAAGATCTTATCCGTCGTCGGTATCAAACCGAAGAACGCTCTGCGTGCTTTGAGGCAGTCCGTCGCTTCGAGTACGCCGTCCCCGTCTATCTCGCCCGGAACCGCCGGCTTGTCGCTTCCGATTTCCTTGAACGGGATGTTTTTTTCTTTTGCAAAGGTCTCGGCGTAAGAACCCTTTTTGCCGTAAATCGTAAGGTCCTCGCAACCGTCAAACGCCCAATCACTGATACTGGTAACACTTTCGGGAATCGTAATGCTCGTCAGCCTGTCACACCAGATAAACATATATTCACCGATATTGGTAATACTGTCGGGAATGGTGATGCTCGTTAGTCCGGTGCAATCCTGAAACGCTGAACTGCCGATACCGGTAACACTATCGGGAATCGTGATGCTCGTCAGCCCTATGCGATTTTGGAACGCGCTACCTGCAATCAAAGAAGTGCCTTCTTTGATGTTGTAAGTTCCGGAAATGCTTTCATTAGCATTCAGCAAATAATGGTTCAAATACAGCACATCATTTTCCCAGTTGCTTTGATTGTTATAATAGGCTGTGTTTTCAAACGCGTGACCGCCGATCTCTGTAACGTCGTCGGAAATGGTGATGCTTGCCAGTCCGGTGCAACCGTAAAACGCTGAACTGCCGATCTTGGTAACGCTATCGGGAATGTTGATGCTTGTCAGCCCGGTGCAGCGCATAAACGCACCATCAATACGGGTGACGCTGTCGGGAATGACGATGTTCGTCAACCCGGTGCAATCGGCAAACGCATACTCTCCGATATATGCGACACCGTCGGGAATGGTGACACTTGTCAGTCCCGTGCAACCGCGAAACACATCCCGGTCGATACCGGTGACACCGTCGTGAATGGTAATGCCGGTTAGCTCGACGCAATCGGAAAACGCACCATCTGCGATCAAAGATGTTCCTTCCTTGATGCTGTAGGCTCTGGAGATACTTTTCTTGGCTTCAATCAAATTTTTCCCGATATACAGCACATCATTTTCCCAATTGCTTTCGTTGCTATAATATGCTGTGTTTCTAAACGCACCACCGCCAATTTCGGTAACGCCGTTGGGAATGGTGATGCTTGCCAGCCCTGTGCAACCGGAAAACGCATAATTGTCGATATATGTGACACTTTCGGGAATGGTGATGTTCGTCAATTCGGTGCAACCGGAAAACGCTTCGTAGCCGATACCGGTAACACCCTTTTCTATCACAACAGTCGTGATTTGGTCTTTATAATCCTTCCATCCATGACCTCCTTGCATATTTCCCTCGCCGGAGATGGTCAGCGTGCCGTTTTCTAACGTCCAAGTCAGGTTTTCGCCTTGCGTACCGCTTGCCGTGGGCTCGGCACTCACCAAAACGAGCGAGCCGGAAACGACCAGCAGAACCGCTAACAGTAAGGACAGCGGTCTTCTCAAGTTCCATTTTCCTGTGTTCATGTTTTCTTTTGCCCTCCGTTTACACTTTGTATTTTATTTTGACATTTACTGAATGTCAAAATACGGTTCATTATAACATACGATAATAAAAATGTCAAGCACTGAATGTCAATTTTTTATCTTTGCATATCGGAGGAAAAAGTATGTTCATCAATAAGACCGAAAACGGGGAGAACAACATTTGCAGCCGGAATGTGAAGGCATTCAGAAAAGCGGCAGGGCTTTCACAGCAAAAGCTCGCCGCAAGGCTGCAATTAAAGGGGCTTGATGTGGACAAAAACGCGATCCAGCGCATCGAAGCGGGGAAACGGTTCGTTACGGACATCGAGTTGGTTTACCTCGCGGACGTGCTGCGGGTGACGTACGACGATCTGCTGAACGGGACCGATATCAACACGACCCCGATCGACAAGAAGCATACGAATGCCAAGTAAGCAAAATTGATTGACACCGACAGGCAGGCGCCTGTCGGCAATCAAGTTTTCGGGGATTTTATAACCGGAATTTCAGAGAAATTCCGGTTTGGGGTGCTTTTCCTCAAAAGCACCCCTTAGACTGTAGACAAACCATATTTGTCTACAGTCTAAGGGGAGAAATGTGCAGAAAAAACTTTTCTGCACATTTTTTGTATTGATTGTAGTGCAAGGGCGAAACCCTGATGGTTTCCCCTTGCAATCCCTTTCCTTCCGAAGAAATAATCTTCGCTTTCAGGAGGTGCTTCCTGAAATGCACCCCCTGAAAGCATTCCCTCCCGCTTACCCCAGCCAATGCAGCACCAAGCGGTAAATGCCGAGGACGGCGGACATCAGAGCGGTCGGGATGAGGACGTATTGCGCGTGTTCCTTACAAAATTTTCGCATACGGGAAAGCCTCCTTTTGAAGAAAGGGTTAGTCGTTTGTATTGTTCCCCGCATGTCCGAAAGAATTGCCGAGCTGTAAAAAAAGACACAAAATCGGCAGAAAAAGGAAAAGCCGCGCCCGGCGTAAAAGCCAAAGACGCGGCGTTTCGCTGCACGATGTACGGCAGCCTGTTTTCCTGATGAGGGTTTGGCCGGGTGCGGAAGCTTAGCCGCAGCAGCAGCACAGAACGATCGCGATCAGGATAATGATCCAGCAGCAGTTGTTGCCGCTGAAGAGCGAATCAAAGCAAGCCATGTTTCGTCCTCCCTTCACAGGTAGCATATGCTTGCTTGTGCGGGGCGGTGACAGCGAACGGTGCGGAAACGCTCAATCCCAAAAGGAATCGCTTACGCGATCCCTTTATACACGCAGTATTCCTCCAGACACATGCCCAGCTCGTGCATTTCGGTCGCCGCAACGCGGCCCACAAAGCGGTAGTGCCAGGATTCGTTCATGATGCCGGTGACGTCCGTCTTGTCCGCCGGATAGCGCTTGACAAACCCGAAACGGTAGCAGTTTTGCTCCATCCAGATGGCGGCGGGCGTGTTGTCGAACTCGTTGTCGGTGTTTTTCTGGTTGTGCACGTCCGCGCACAGCCCGCTCTGGTGCTCGCTGGTCCCGGGGTAGGAGGAGTAGGTCTGCACCTGTGCGTGGATCTGTTCATCCGTCCAGTCGGGATGCTCGGAGCGTTCGCGCGCAAAGTAGCTGTTGTACAGATTCATCTGCGCCTGATAGGAGCGGTACGCGTTGGAGACGCCCATTTTGTCCCAATCTTGGATATTGTACTGTCTGCCTTCCTCCAAAAACGCTTCCAGCGCCTTTTCCGCGTATTCACGCATGTAGCTGTAATACTCGGGTCTGCCGGGCTTCATGTCCTTGACCCAGATCAGGTCGTCCGGCTTGAACGAAGCGTCCAGGGTGTGCTCCTTGTTGACCAGAAAGACGTATTCCATCGGGTCGGCGGGACAGATGTATTTTTCATATTCGGTCATGTCGATGGAATAGCTGATGCCGACGGAACGTTCGTAGGCGACCGTGGATTCCGGCTGGGAAAAGGTTTTCCCGTTGACCGGCGGGACGACGGAGATCTCCTCGACGGGAGGTTCCATGCCAGCGTCGCTTTCCGCGGGGCTTTCGCTTTGCAGGATGCTCACTTGGGAGGAGGTCGCCATGACGGGCTTGCTCGGCGGTTCGGACGACGAGGTGTCGGGCGTGTCCGACGCGGGCTTCAGGGATATGACGAGAATGGCGACGGCTGTTCCGACCGCGAGAATGCAGAGCAGAACGGCGATGATCAGATAGGGACTTGTTTTTTGTTTTCTATTTGCAGGCATGGTGACATTCCTTTCTTATCCGTTGGCGGCTTGCAGCAGCTGTGAAGCGGCAAGGCACGGATCGCTTTTCCCGAACACGCTGCTTCCCGCGACCAGCACGTTTGCGCCCGCGAGTACGCATTCCCTTGCGTTGGCTATACCGACGCCGCCGTCCACCTCGATGTCAAACGAAAGACCGGTTTCCTCCCGCTTCCGAGCGAGCAGGCGCACCTTGTCCAGCATTTGCGGCATGAACGTCTGTCCGCCGAAGCCGGGCTCGACCGTCATGACCAGAACCATGTCGCAAAGCGGAAGCAGGTCGTACAGCACCTCCGCCGGCGTGTTCGGCTTGACGGAAACGGATGCCTTGCAGTGCGCGGAACTGATATACCGTAACAGCTTTTCGGGTTCGGCCGTCGCTTCGTAATGAAACGTGATCAGGTCCGCACCCGCGGACAGGTAGTCGTTTACATACCGTTCGGGCTGCTCGATCATCAGATGTACGTCGAATTGCAGATCGCTTGCGCGTCGCAGGGATTTCACGACGGGGGTCCCGAACGAAATGTTGGGGACGAAATGACCGTCCATGACGTCCAGATGCAGATAGTCCGCACCGCCCTGCCGGATCTCACGCAATTGTGCGTCGAGCCTGGCAAAATCCGCCGCGAGCAGGGAGGGGGCGAGTATGATCTTTTTTTCCATTTTTCTGAAATACCTTTCGGTTGCTGCATATCCTGACAGGGGAGATCTCTCCCCGGGAGATTCCTCTCCGAAAAAAACAAGCGGCAGTCGCGGTGCAGGGAAGTCGAAGCGGCGCAGGAAATCACGAAAAAGCATCGGGGCTGTCGCACCAAGATAGAATTCCCTTATACGATATCACCAACCTGCCGAAATGTCAAGTTAAAAAATGTTGAAAAATGAAAATTTTTCTCCCTCCCGCAATTCCTGCAGGAGTATGAGCAATCTGTCCTTGGCGGCTTGGTAGGCGGGGTCGTACACACCGTGAAAGGCGCGCATATCGCCCGCCGCCTGCTGTACCTGCTCCAGCAATGCGTGGTGGATCGTAAGGGAGAAAAACGAATCGGCGTCTGCCAACTCCGCACAGAGCGTTTCCGGATCGTCCTGCGCGGCAAGCTCCGTCAGCGTTTCCGTGCGGCGGCAGACGGCGGACGCATTGCATACGGTCAAAAGCAAGGAGAGCGCCAGCAGTCCGCAGGCGAACAGAAAATTTTTCATGGAACGTCTTTTCCCTTCCTTTATTATATATACACGGAAATGCGTTTCTCAGTTCGCGCCGTTCGGCGTGCCGCCCGACGCGCTCCTTGCGGGCAGAACGCTGATCTTGCCCGTTTGCTCCAGAAACACGCAGTCCACTTCCTCGATGCCGCGGTAGCCGTTGATACGGATCTGCGCTTCCACCTCCTCTTGCGAAATGCGGGTGCGGGTAAGGTTTCGCTGGATATAATGACCGTTGTGGACCAGCTCGACCGGCTTGCCCTCCAGCAGACGGCGCAGCGGTCGGAATTTGCGGCAGAGCAGGGCAAGGATGACCTCGAACGAGCCGATGATGCATAGCGGAAGCAGCCCATACAGCAGAGGGATGTCCGGATCCGTCAGCGGCAAAGCGGCGATCTCGGACAGCAGGATGGCGGAGATGAATTCCGGCATCTGCAATTCTCCGATCTGCCGTTTGCCCATCAAACGGACGATCAGCAGCAGGGAGAGGTAGGCGAGGACGGTTCGTGCGAAAATAACGGTCATGCGTTCACAGCCTTTCCGATGAGATATGCACAGTTTTGCCTTGTTTGGCGAGAAGTATACATTCTGCACAAAATCGCTTTTGAAAAAAGGTGAAATGTGTCGAAAAAGTTCGTTGACATTCGAGGGGAAACGTGGTAAAATACCCAACGTTGCGCGGCAAGAGCCGCGAAACGAATCCACGGATCCCGCATGTCTTACCCCGTTCCGTTTCTTGAAAAAACTTTCAAAAAAGGGAAAAAAGGGTATTGACAAGCGTGAAAAAATGTGGTAGACTAATCGAGCTGTCGGCGGGGAGCCGGTAAGGAAGAGCGTTGGCAGGGAGATCCGGACATTGAAAATTGAACAACAGAAGTAC
>CAYPYA010000058.1:0-2237 GCA_964414775.1 uncultured Ruminococcus sp.
AAAGTCCAGCCCGCCGGCTGAACTTTCTCCGCCTTTCCTCGCTAAGATTCCCGTTTTTTCTCAAAAAAATGTCCCAACGCCTTGATATGTCGGTAAACGTATGATATAATGATTATATATTTCCGACAAAAAGCCGACCAACGGAGGTGAACGCCATGCCCAAAAGAAAAACCGATACCAACCCCATTCCGCAAAAAAAGGAAACCAAACGCGGCAAACGGAAGCAGCCGACGGAAGAGTCGCCGAAGAAGCCGCCGAAGGAACCGAAGCGAAAGCCGAAATACGGCGGTCTTTCCTGTTCCGTCTGGATGCTGAAAAAGCTGTGGTTTACCAACAAGTCCATCGCCGTTTCCGCGGTCGCCGTCATCCCGCTCGCGCTCATTCTGTACGCGTTCGGTCTGTACCTGACGCCGACGGTGCTGGGGCTGTTTGAGCAGGGAAAGTCCTTCGGGATCATCGCCGCCGCCATCCTGCTGTTGCTGTCTGCACAATTGCTCTTCCGTTTGGTCAAGGATCTGGTGGACGCCAAACGGCGGGTCATGGACGTGGTTTTCAATACCTCGTTTCAAAACGAGATATTCGCCCACGCGACCGATGTGGACTGGTATCTCTGGCTGGAGCCGGAGTTTAAAAAGAAAGACGAGCGTGCCTGGAATGCCGTAAGAAACGGGTACAGACTGCCCTCTTCGCTGGCGAACATGGTCGTCAACATTCTGTGCTTTGTACTGTTCGGCTCGGTCGTGGCGACCCTGCACCCGCTGATCGTTCTGCTTCTTGCCGGCTGTTCGCTGATCACCTTCTTCGCACAGCGATACAAGAACAAGCGCGACTGGCGCGGCGCGCCCAAGCGCGACCTCAACCAAAAAAAGTTGAATTACATCGCCTATACCATCGTGCGGGATATGAAATTCGGAAAGGACATCCGTCTGTTCCGCATGCCGCCGTTCCTGCACAGGCGCACCGACGAATTGATCAGCGAGCATCGGAAAAACTTCGCCGAGCTGCAGAACACGCAGCTGTTCGTCACAACGGTCTCCAACGTCATCACCATGCTGCGCGACGGGATCGCCTATGGCGTTTTGCTGTACAGCGCGGTGAACGGCGACCTGAGCGTCGCGCAGTTTTCGCTGTATTTCTCCGCCATCTCCCAGCTTTCCGGTTTTTTCTCCGGCATTCTGGGGGAGGTCAATTCCCTGCACAGCTTCACTCTGCAGATCTCCGACCTGCGCGAATATTTTGACACCAAAGGCAGATTGCGCCGCACGGGAGGCGTCAAGCCGAGAACGGGCGTCCCGCTTTGCATCGAATTCAAAAACGTTTCCTATACCTACCCGACCGGAGAAAAGCCGGTCCTGCAAAATGTTTCCTTCCGCATCCAAGCGGGAGAGAAAATCGCGCTCGTCGGATTGAACGGCGCGGGGAAAACCACGCTGATACGGCTGATGTGCGGGCTGCTGCTTCCGAGTGAGGGAGAGGTGCTGATCGACGGAAGATCGGTGCTCGATTACAATCGGGACGATCTGTACGCGTTCTTCTCCATCCTGCCGCAGGAATACAAATTGCTGCCCTCCTCCATTGCCGAGAACATCACGGTCCGGCCGGAGGAACAACGGGATATCCGACGCATGAACGAATGCATTGCCATGGCGGGTCTGGAAGAAAAGATCGCTTCCCTCAAGGACGGCGTAAACACGCCGCTGGAGAATCGGTACAATCCCGACGGCGTTCGGCTTTCGGGCGGCGAAACGCAGAAGCTGCTGCTGGCGCGGGCGCTGTACCGTCAGGCGCCGATCCTGATCCTGGACGAACCGACCGCCGCTCTCGACCCGATCGCGGAGGACGAAATGTACCGCAAGTACACCGAAACGACCAAGAACTGCACCTCGGTCTTCATTTCGCACCGACTTGCCTCCACCCGCTTCTGCGACCGCATCTATCTGCTGGACGGAGCGACGCTCGCGGAATGCGGAACGCACGAGGAACTGATGAAGCAGGGCGGCAAGTATAAGGAGCTGTTCGACGTGCAAAGCCAGTATTATCAATAAACGAAGGGAGCAAAATAACAGAATCATGAAACAAAAAACCGAAAAACAAAAACGCTCCCTCTCCGAACATCTGCACATGATCGTGCGCGGCTACAAAATGCTGTTTTCCCTGTCGAAAGCATGCATGGTCTGGCGCACCCTCAACTGTATCGTACAGCAGCTCTCCCCGTATGTAGCGCTGTACATGAGCTC
>CAYPYA010000059.1:0-3949 GCA_964414775.1 uncultured Ruminococcus sp.
TTTGAGCTGCTGTTTTCCTCGAAGACCCTGTCCGACTATCTGGAGCGGCGCGACAACTTCAATTCCATCATGGAATGCGTCAGCGATTTACAGCAATCGATGGAGCAGTCCATCCGCCGCTTGCAGGATCTGGAAGCGGAATACGGCGAAGCCAGGGAAAAGTATACGCAATATCTGGATCAGCTTGCCGGCGATAAGGAAAACCTGAAAAAAGAGAAAGCGGAATACGAAAGAATCTGCGAATCGCTGAAGATCGACCAAGGCGAATTGACCGGCGCATACGCCGAATTGAGCCAAAACATCAAGGAAACAAAAAGCAAGATCGAAGCGCTGAAAAAGGAACGCGCCGTTCTTTATGAAAAGGAACAGCCGATCGGGAAACCGAACGGGGCGAAAAATCCGAACAGCGGCTTTATCTGGCCGCTGAGCAGCGAGGTAAATTACCGCATTACCAGTTATTACAGCACCCGCACCGATCCGATCACCGGCGTCGGGCAGGAATTCCATCACGGTCTGGACATCGCGTGCGTGAAGGGGTCGAAGATCCTTGCCGTAAAAGCGGGGGTCGTCACCAAGTCGGCTTGGTACGGCGGGTACGGCAACTGCGTCATTCTCTATCACGGAAAAGACAGGCAGGGCCGCGCCGTCACGACGCTGTACGGACATGCCAGCGAACGGAAATGCACGGAGGGTCAGCAGGTCGCGCAAGGCGACGTGATCGCTCTGGTCGGCTCGACAGGAGACCGTTCCACCGGAAACCATCTGCATTTCTCGGTGCTTCTGGACGGCGTTTACACAGACCCCGACGACTATCTGCCGGACGGCTTCTACAAGAAGATCGAAAACGCGGGCTATTGAGAAAGGAGACGTTACGGACGCATGACAGACACGACAGAATCAACAGAGCAGCCGTTCGGGCAGCCCGACGGTCAACAGGAACAGACTCCGCGCCGCAAGCCGAAGCCGGGAAAACGCGTCTCATTATCCTTTGCCGTTTTCCTTTCGCTGTTTCTCTGCATCGCCGTCTTCCTGTCCACCTACACGGTCATGAAGATACAGGCGGACAACGCGGTGAACGAGCAAAAGGCCGCCTTGTCCAAGTACAGCAAGCTGGACAGCCTGTTCCGCTATATCAATGAAAACTATGTGCGTCAGACGGATGAGAAAACGCTTTGGGACGGCGTGTATGCCGGACTGTTCCAAGCGGTCGGCGATCCGTACACCTGCTATATGACCGATGAAGAGTTTGCCGCCTACCAATCCGGTCACAGCGGCAGTTACGTCGGCATCGGCATCACCGTCGCGTACGATCCGGACACGGAGCTGATCTATATCCACCGCGTCAGCCCACACTCCCCTGCCGAGGAGGCGGGGATCAAGGCGGGCGACCGCATCACCGCCGCAGACGGCGTGCAGGTCAGTCGGAAGACCTATAACGAAGCGGTCGGCAAGATCGCGGGCGAGGAGGGTACCAGCGTTAAGCTGACGATCTCCCGCAACGGACAGACCATGGAGAAGACCCTGACGCGCGCAAGCGTTCCGACCCAGAACGTGCTGTATGAAAAGATCGGCACGGTCGCGTATATCACATTGCTGTCCTTCTCGGACAACACGGCGTTTGACCAGTTCTCCCAGGCGTTGGAGCAGGCAAAACAGGAAGGCTGTACGGCGTATCTGTTCGATCTGCGGAACAATCCGGGCGGCAACCTGGAAGTGATCTGCAACTGTCTGGACCTTTTGCTGCCGGAGGGCATCATCGTCAACATCGTGGACGCGGACGGGGCGATCGAGACCCGTAATTCGGACGCGGAGCGCTTCTTAGACGCGCCCATGGCGGTTCTTTGCAACGGCAATACCGCAAGCGCGGCGGAGCTGTTCACCGCGGATCTGCGGGATTACGGTCTGGCGACCATCGTCGGGGAGAAGACGTTCGGGAAAGGCACGATGCAGACCATCACGAAGCTTGCGGACGGCAGTGCGATGAAGCTGACCACACGTTACTACAACCCCAAATCCAACATCAGCTACGACGGCGTCGGCATCGTTCCGGATCGCGAGGTCAAGCTGACGAAGGAGCAAAGCGAGCGGTTCTATCTGCTCACCCATGAACAAGACCCACAATTGCAGGAGGCGCTGCGCGTTTTGCAGACAGCCGACTGAGAACAAACAGGATAGAAAGGATCAAAAAGCAATGGCAAAGCAAGTCATCGTATCCCATGACGGATTTCTGAAATTACAAAATGAGTTGGAATACCTCAAAACCGTAAAGCGCAAGGAGGTCGCGCAGGCGATCCAGAAGGCGCGCGAATACGGCGACCTTTCGGAGAACAGCGAATACGACGAGGCGAAAAACGAACAGGCGGAGATCGAAACCAAGATCGCCGCTTTGGAGGACACGCTGGAAAACGCGGTCGTCATGGACGACGCCGAGTTGGGAACGGATAAGGTCAACGTCGGCAACACCGTGGAGATCCATTGCATCGACGACGACAAGGAATACACCTATAAAATCGTTTCCGCCACCGAAACAGACCCGTTGGAGCATCGCATCAGCGACGACTGCCCGCTCGGAAAAGCGTTGCTCGGGCAGAGGAAGGGCGATTCCATCAGCGTGGAAACGCCCTCCGGCGTGCGCAAATTCACGATCACCAACATCACCAAGTAAGTTATCGGAAAGGATTTATCAAACAGTATGGCAGAAGAAACCAACCGCACACCGTCGGAGGACATGCTCTCCGACGTTTTACAGGTACGCCGTCAGAAGCTCACGGAATTGAAGGAAGCGGGAAACGACCCGTTTACGGTCACGAAATACGACGTCACGGCGCATGCTGCGGACATCCTCTCCGATTATGAGGCATGGGAAAACCGGACCGTCTCCGTCGCGGGGCGCATCATCAGCCGTCGGGATATGGGAAAGGCGGCGTTTCTGCATCTGATGGATTCCACGGGAACGATCCAGTCCTACGTCCGCATCGACGACGTCGGGGAGGAATCCTACCGTGCCTTTAAGAAGTTTGACATCGGGGACATCATCGGTCTGACCGGGTTCGTTTTCAAGACCCGTACCGGGGAGACCAGCATCCATGCCAAGGGTATCCAACTGTTGGCAAAATCCCTGACTCCCCTGCCCGAAAAGTTCCACGGACTCAAGGACACCGATCTGCGCTACCGCCAGCGGTACGTTGACCTGATCGTGAATCCCGAGGTGCGCGAGACCTTCAGGAAGAGAAGTCTGATCCTGCGTGAGATCCGTTCCTATCTGGACGGGAAAGGCTTTTTGGAGGTCGAGACCCCCATTCTGACGCCGATCGAGATCGGCGCGTCGGCGCGTCCGTTCAAAACGCATCACAACACCTTGGACATGGACATGTTCCTGCGCATCGAGACCGAGCTGTACCTCAAGCGGCTGATCGTCGGCGGATACGACAAGGTTTACGAGGTCGGCAGGATTTTCCGCAACGAGGGAATGGACACCAAGCACAATCCGGAATTCACGACCATCGAGCTGTACCAGGCATACACCGACTACAAGGGCATGATGGAGCTTGTCATCGAGATGAACACCATGCTTGCCGAAAAGATCTGCGGCGGCACCGTCATTTCCTATCAGGGGAAAGAGATCGACATGGGGCATTGGGAAAAACTGACCATGGTCGAGTCCGTGCAGAAGTACGCGGGTGTGGATTACCGTGCATGGCAGTCCGACGAGGACGCGCGCGAATGCGCAAAGGCGCACCATGTGGAGGTTCCGAAGAACGCAACGCGCGGGACAGTGCTGGCGGCATTCTTTGACGAGTTCGTCGAAGAGCATTTGATCCAGCCGACCATTATTTACGACTATCCGGTGGAAAACAGCCCGCTTGCCAAGCGCAAGCCGGATCAGCCCGCGTTTACGGAGCGGTTTGAGTACTTCATCAACGCGACGGAATTCGGCAACGCGTTCTCC
>CAYPYA010000060.1:0-3985 GCA_964414775.1 uncultured Ruminococcus sp.
GCTGACGGACGCCGCCAAGGACTATGTTCTGAACGGCGGCTACGATCCGCAGTACGGCGCACGTCCCTTGAAACGGTTCTTGCAGCAGGAAGTGGAAACCCTGCTTGCCAAACACATCATCAAAGGCGAGCTTTCGCCGCATACGACCTTGACCGTGGACGTATCGGGCGACGGCTTGACCGTTCGGTAATAAAAGGGAAGACCCGATGGGAAAGATGATATCCCAACGGGTCTGCTTTTTGTTTGCATGTGTTTTATAAAATTTTCGAATAAAATTTTCGAAAAAGGCTTGACAAATCGGTTTACAAGATGTAACATACAAGTGTTACAGCTGTAAACCAACAAAAAAAGAGGGAATGAAAGCATGGAGAATCAGGCAATGGGAGCGATCGAGTCCCGCTTTGCGGACATCATTTGGCAAAACGAACCGATCTCCTCCGGCGATCTTGCGAAGAAAAGCGAGGAGCTGCTTTCCTGGAAAAAGAGTACGTCCTTTACGGTGCTGCGCCGTCTGTGTCAAAAAGGACTGTTCAAAAGGGAAAACGGTGTCGTGACCTCCCTGATCAAGCGCGATACATATTACAGTATGCGGTGTGATTCTTTTGTCGATGAAGCCTTCGGCGGATCCTTACCCGCTTTTCTGACCGCGTTTTCCAAGCGCCGCGCACTATCGCCGGAGGATATCGAACAACTGCGGAATATGATCGCCGCGTACGAAAACAGGGAAGTGTAAGGCAATGTCGAATGTTCTTTTGATTTTGTCAGATCGAAGCATAGCGGCGTCATGGATCGTGCTGATCGCCGTTCTGTGCAGACCGCTTCTGAAAAAAGCACCCAAATGGGTGGGAATGGTTCTGTGGGGCTTTGTTGCGCTTCGCTTGCTTTGCCCGTTTTCGCTGCAAAGCGTTTTGAGCCTGATGCCCGCATCCGCCCGACCTGCTGTTCTGCCCGAAACGGAAAACGGTCTGTCCGTGATCGGTATTGTGTATGGGTTGGGTGTGTGTACCATGCTTGCGTATTTCGTTGGCAGTTATGTGCGATTGCGCCTGCAGCTGCGGGAAGCGGTTTGCATATGGCGAAATCTGTATTCCTGCGACCGCATCGACATGCCGTTTGCATTGGGAATCTTTTGCCCGCGCATTTACCTGCCGTCCGATATGGATCATATCGACGCACATTATGCGTATCTGCATGAAGAAGCACATATCAAACGCCTTGACCACATCTGGAAACCGTTGGGCTTTGCATTGCTGACAGTCTATTGGTTCAATCCGATCCTCTGGCTTGCGTATATTCTTCTTTGTAAGGATATCGAGCTTGCGTGTGATGAAAAAGTGGTCAAGCATATGGAATTTTCGGATAAAAAAGCATACTCGCAATCTATCGTCAATTGCAGTATCAAACGGAAAAGTGTCGTCGCCTGTCCGCTTGCATTCGGCGGCACGACAATAAAAGAAAGGGTGAATCATGTGTTGACGTACAAAAAACCGACCTTGGTGTTGCTTCTGGCATCCATTTTGTTCTGTTCTGTCTTCGCGGCGTGTATGCTGACCGACCCGAAAACGGCAACGGACATAACGGACATAGCGGAAAGCGGTTCGTCCGAGGAACGAACGGAGCTCCGCACAGAGCCACCGCAAAGCACCGCCGCGCAAGCTCCTGTTCGTGTGAAAAAATACGTTTCGGAATACGAAAAATTTGCGGATCGAAACGGTATGATCTATTTTTACGACCGCCCGGTTACGGAAGCAGACGCAAAGGAAGAGCCGTTCAGCACGCGGTATACAAGTATGGACAATGCGCTCCCAACGGAATCGGCAGAGTATCTGCACACGTTGCTGGAAACGCGTTCGTTTGAGACGGATCCTACACCGTATATGTTTGACGGTGTGATTTCGCTGGGCAACGATTGGGACGGACGTAATACGATCTTCTTTAGTCTGGAACAAAAAATATTGTATTGGAAAGAAGCATCCCGATCCACTGTTCTGACGGACGACGATCTTTCGTTTTTGCTGTCCTTTTTGACGATAACGGCGGAAATGCAGATCGACGGGATCGAAACGCCGTTGCGCATCGACATTGTCGAGTTTCGGGAGTATGTTCGGTTTCTTTGTATGCCCGTCAATGCAAAACTACCGAATATCGGTAGTAGCATGACACTACCCGAAATGAGAGAATTCCTGTCCTCTGTTGATCTTACCGATGCAACGCTTTGCGTTCGTTTGGCAAAAAACGGGGTAGTGAACAACATTTATGCGGACAGCGCGGAGATCGAACGGCTTGCGCGATTGCTCGGCATCCGCGGAACGCGTGATTCATAGATCATAGAATAGAAACTGTTTCTGTTACATCAAAACACCCCGATCGATCCTGTATGGATCAATCGGGGTGATTTTACTGTGTAGCTTAATGAATGATGACCTTTTCGGTATCCTTATCGAAGAAGTGGATCAGATTGGTGTCGATCGCAACCTCGATATGATCGCCGGATTTCGCTTCCGAACGGGAGGACACACGCGAGATCATGTTGATCGGTTCGCCCTCTTCATCATTGCCGAAGTTCAGATACAGATAAATTTCCGCACCCATCAATTCGGTGAACTCCACATCCGTTTTCAGAATGGAATCCTTGAACTTCTCCATGTAGACCGGTTCGTCATGCAGCAGCTCGGGACGAAGCGCCGCGATGACCTGCTTGCCGGGCTTCCCGGGCTTGCCGATGTACTCCTGCAGCTCTTCCGCTTCCGCTTTCTCCTTCGGCAGCTTCAAGGTGTTCTGACCGAATTCCATGTAAACGCCGTCTTCTTTTCTGACGAGGTTGCAGTTGACGAAGTTCATCTGCGGCGTTCCGATGAAGCCGGCAACGAAGATGTTGCAGGGCTTGTCGTACAGGTTTTGCGGGGTATCGACCTGCTGGATCAGACCGTCCTTCATAACGACGATGCGCGTCGCCATCGTCATAGCCTCGACCTGGTCGTGGGTAACGTAAATGAAGGTCGTTTTCAGCTTGATATGCAGCTTGGTCAGCTCGGTTCTCATGGTCGCACGCAGCTTTGCGTCCAGGTTGGACAACGGCTCGTCGAGCAGGAAGACCTTCGGCTCACGGACGATCGCACGACCGAGCGCGACACGCTGCTTCTGACCGCCGGACAACGCCTTCGGCTTTCTGTCCAGCAGGTGGGAGATATCCAGAATCTTCGCGGCTTCCTCCACGCGCTTCTTGATCTCTTCTTTTCTGACCTTGCGCAGTTTCAGACCGAACGCCATGTTGTCGAACACGGTCATGTGCGGATACAATGCGTAGTTCTGGAACACCATCGCGATATCTCTGTCCTTCGGCGCAACGTCGTTGACACGCTTGTCGCCGATGAAAAGCTCGCCCTCTGTGATC
Organism: uncultured Ruminococcus sp.; assembly: GCA_964414775.1. Lineage (GTDB taxonomy): Bacteria > Bacillota > Clostridia > Oscillospirales > CAG-382 > Coliplasma. Next base: position 3,395 of record CAYPYA010000060.1, read on the forward strand.
TCTTCCAAGCCCGCGATCATACGCAGAGTCGTGGTTTTGCCGCATCCGGAAGGACCGACCAGAATCACGAATTCCTTGTCCTTGATCTCAAGGTTGAAATCCGACACAGCGGTGACTCCGCCGGGATATCTCTTATACATATGCTTGAAAAGAACACTTGCCATTGCATGAACCTCCTGGTGAAGAACGAGCCGCTTTTCACGGACACGCTTCATCAATTTCGCATAAAATTTTCTACAGATAATGATAACAAATATTCCGCGTAAATGTAAGTGCCTAACTACCCAAATTTTAGTTTTTCCTTTTGGCAATTCTGCACAAGTGCCGATAGAACATCTTCCGAGCCGTTCCGCCTATCCGTGTCTCGTGTTTGCAAAATCCCGTGTAGGGAAGCGTTCTTTTCGGGATCAGTCCCGCTCCAGTCCGGACACCGTTCCGTTTTCTCCGATCGTGGTGATATCGCCACCGATGATGCGGTTTTTATAAATCAGAAGCGTTGCATAGCTTTTGCTTTCGCCTTCCTCGTTCAAGACATAGGTGTACCGCATGACGGTCTTGCCTTTGTATTTCTCCAGATTCAGCCCCTGCGAT
>CAYPYA010000061.1:0-1654 GCA_964414775.1 uncultured Ruminococcus sp.
CTTATAATCCACGACGGTCAGACTGCCGTCCCGTTCGGCAAAGAAGCAGTCGATCACCCCTTGCAGCAGGACCGTTTCGGTCTGCCCGCCGCCCAGCAGGGACGCGGGTGCGCGGACGGAGAAGCGCTGTTCGCGGTACAATTGTTCGCTTTGCCGCATGCGTTCGTATAGGTCGCTGTCAAAGAACGAACGCAGTCCGCCGGCGTCCAAAAGCGCTCCCTGTTCGGGGGTGAGCAGGCGTTTTTGCAGCAGCCGTTTGGCTTCGGCTTCGATTCCGTTTTGCTCCACGGACGCAAAGTCGCAGAACTGTAAGAACACATGGTTCGCCGTGCCTTTTTCCGCGCCGGTATGCGCTTTTTGCTCCAGAAACGACGGCCCACGCGTGATCTGCTCGGTGCGGTAGACCTTTTGCAGGGGGATTTGCCCGAATTGCTGTTTCAATTCGGAGACGGAGACCTTTGCCGGGATCGCGCTGTCATGATACGGGTACGTAAAGCGGATCGCCTGCTTTGCCTGCTCCGTCAGGAAGCCCTGCAAGGGCTGTTCCCGACTGCGTTCGGCCTGCGCGGCGGTATGCGGCTCGGTCTCCCCGTCGGAAATGACGATGCATTCAAAGCTGTCGTCCCGTTCGCGGCTGACGGCGTACAGCACCAGATCCAGAAAGCAGGACGGCGTGCGGGGGCTGAACGTTTGCATGGTCAGCTGTTTTTCCGACACCGTGCCCGTGATATACAGCTTTTCGCGGGCGCGGGTACAGGCTACGTACAGCTTGCGCAGCTCCTCGCCCAGCTCCGCGTCCCGTTCCAGCAGGGCGGCGAAGCGGTTTGGGAGCGTATCGGTCACGGTCAGGCGGTCGTAATCGCGCAGTCGGAAGGACAGCCCGTGCGAACGCAGCAAACGGTAGGGATCGGGGCGGCTGTTCGAAAACAGCGCACGGTCGCAGCCGCACAGAAAGACCGCGGGGTATTCCAGTCCCTTGGATTTATGTATGGTGGTCAGCGTCACGCAGTCCGCATCCGACAGTTCGGCTTCTCCCGACGGCTCCAAGCCCTTTTCCTGCGCCGACTGCAAATAGGAAAGGAAGCTGAACAGCCCCCGGTAGCCGCCGGACGAAAAGGTCCGCGCGTTCTCATAGAGCAGCAGCAGCCCCTTGCGCTCGCGCTCGGTGCAAAGACGGAAAAGCCCCGTGCGCCGATAGACCTCCCACAGGAACGTATGGCAGGGAACGCCGTTTGCCTTGGCACGCCATTCCTCCAGCTCCGCAAGCGCCCTTTTGCATTTTTCCGCAAGAGCGTCCGTCTGCTCGGAGGCATGCTGCAGCGCACGGTACAGCGGTCCTTCGGGCGTTTCGCGGCGCATCCTGTAAAGCTCGTCCGCCGAAAGATCCCAGAACGGACTGCGCAGAGACGCGGCAAGTGAAATATCGTCCGTCGGGTCGTCCACGGCGTGCAGAAGCGACAGCACCAAAAGGATCTCGGGACGCTCAAAAAACGGGGTGGGATTGGTCACGGCGTACGGGATGCCGCGCTCGCGCAAAGCGCGTTCATACGGAGCGGTCGTGCCCTTCAGCGCGCGGAACAGCAAAACGATGTCCCGATAGCGGTAGGGCTGCTGCCCTTGCTTGGTTTCCCGCGTACCGCTTTCGATCAGGCGC
>CAYPYA010000062.1:0-2618 GCA_964414775.1 uncultured Ruminococcus sp.
GCCGTTCCCAGCAGGAACGAGCCAAGCAGCCACGGGTTGGAAAACGGAGAAACGGTAAACAGCGAGCGCGTCGAGCGCATATTGAACGCATGGAACAGCTGGGAAACCGCCAAGACCGTGAACGCCATGGTGCGCCCGACCTCGTTGCCGCCGCAAAGCGCCCCGATCCCGAACGCGATCACCGAAAGACAGCCGATCAGGATCCCCTCGGCAAAGATCTCCAGCCAGCGCAAACGGGGAAAGAGCGGTTCGTCCCGTCCGACGGGCGGATGCTTCATGATGTCCTTGGACGGCTTTTCCAAGCCCAGCGAGATCGCGGGCAGGGAATCGGTCACCAGATTGACCCACAGCAACTGGATCGCCGCCAGCGGCGCGGGAAGCGACAGCAGAATGCCCAACAGCACGCTGACGATCTCCCCGATGTTGCAGGAGATCAGAAAATGTACCGCCCGTCGGATGTTCCCGAAAATGGTGCGCCCCTCGCGGACGGATTCCACGACGGTGGAGAAGTTGTCGTCCGTCAGGATCAGATCGGCGGACTCCCGCGCCACCTCCGTCCCGCCCTTTCCCATCGCACAGCCGATGTCAGCCTTTTTGAGCGCGGGCGCGTCGTTCACGCCGTCCCCGGTCATGGCGACGACATAGCCGTTTTTGCGGTATGCGTCCACGATGCGCATCTTGAACGCGGGGGTGGTACGGGCAAAGACGGTGCAGGTCTGCACCTGTTTGGCGAGTAAATCGTCGGACAGCTCGCGCAGCTCCGCTTCGGTGCGGCAGGTGTTGCCTTCCCTTAGAATACCCAGCTTGCGCGCGATCGCGGCGGCGGTGTCCGCATGGTCGCCGGTGATCATGACCGGCAGGATGCCCGCGTCCCTGCATTGCCGTACCGATTCCATGACCCCCTCGCGCGGCGGGTCTTCCATTCCGCAAAGCCCGATGAAGCGGTAACGCTGCTGGAGCAGATCGGGCGGCAGCTCGACCGTCTCCGCCTGTGCAAAGCCGATGACGCGTTTGGCTTCGTTCGTCATGCGCTTCAGTTCTCTCGCCGCTTCCGGCGGCAGACCGCCGCAGTAGGAAGCGATCACGTCCGGCGCACCCTTGAGGATGCTGCAATACCCCGCGGCGGTGCGGTGCAGGGTCGCCATCAGCTTGCGCTCCGAGTCGAACGGGATCTCCCGTATGCGCTTGTATTGCGTCACCAGCGTATCACTCGCGCCGTTTTCCAACGCCTTGGTATATAACGCTTCCTCGGTCGGGGACGCGCGGTCGTTGCACAGGACGCAGGCTTTGGCAAGCAAAGCCGTATCGCCGTAGCAGTCGGTCACGGTCATGCGGTTGGCGGTCAGCGTTCCCGTTTTGTCCGAACAGATCACGCCCGCACAGCCCAACGTCTCCACCGCCGGAAGCCGCCGCACGATGGCTTTCTGCTTCGCCATGCGCTGGACGCCCAGAGACAGCACGATGGTGACAATGGCGGGAAGCCCCTCCGGGATCGCCGCGACCGCTAAGCTGACGCTGGTCAGGAACATTTCCTTCGGCTCCAAGCCCTTCCACAGCGACAGCAGGAAGATCGCAATGCAGATGATGATGGTCAGATTGCCGAACACGCCCGACAGCTTTGCCAGACGCACCTGCAAGGGTGTTTTTTCGTCCTGCGTGTCCAGCAGCGACGCGATACCGCCGACCGCCGTGTTCATGCCCGTCTGCGTGGCGACAAACGTTGCTTTGCCGGACAGCACCGCCGTTCCCGCCCATACGGCGTTTGCGATGTCTCCGGTGTGGCTGTCCGGGGGAAAGCGCAGCGATGCGTCCTTGCGGATGCCGCCGGATTCGCCGGTCAAAGCCGATTCGTCCGTCACCAAAGAGACCGCTTCCAACAGCCGCCCGTCGCACGGGACGATCTGTCCCTTTTCCAGACACACGATGTCCCCGGGTACGACGTCACGGCTGGAAACGGTCACCCTTTCGCCATCGCGCAGTACGGTGCTTTCGGGGGAGGAAATGCGCCGCAACGCCTCCAAAGCGTGCTCCGCACGGCTTTCCTGGATCAGCGAGATCACCGCGTTCAGGATCACGATGGCGAGGATGATGAACGGGTCGGCGCTGAACTCCCCGTTCATGCGGTCCGCCAAAAAGGAGATCCCCGCGGCGGCGAGCAGGACCAGCGTCATTTTGTCCGCAAACGCGGAGAAGAACCGTATCAGCGGATGCTTTTTCTTTTTTCGGCGCAGTTCGTTTTTTCCGTACTGTGCGAGCCGCCGTTCGGCTTCCTGACGGGTCAGCCCCGACGGCTGTGTGCCGAGTGTGCGCAGAACGGTTTCTTTTTCTTCAGAATACCACACGATGATGACCTTTCCCTTTGATAAAAGACTTCTTTTCGTTGCAGGAATAATAGAAACAGGTTCGGCAGGATCATGAGCGCGTTGAGGATGTCCGCCGCCGCCCACAGCGCGTCCATGGAAAGGAACGCGCCCAGCCCCGCCGCCGCGACGGACAGCAGACGGTATAACACCGTCCCGAACGGGATCTTCAGAAACGCAAGGCAGACCTCGCTGTAATAGCACCAGCTCAGGATGGAGGCAAACGCGAAGACCGCCATCAGCAGCGCGAACAGCACC